>WGCB01000292.1 GCA_015494005.1 Caldilineaceae bacterium | reverse complement strand
GGTGAAGCACGCTTTCAGCCACTTTCGCATCACCCTCCACGCCTTCCACGCCCGGCCGCTGCAGGGGACGCCCCAGGCTATCGGCTGCGCGGACTGGCGCTGGGTCCGGCTGGAGGAGCTGGACGCTTTCCCCTTCCCGGTGACGGATCAGAAGATCATCCAGGCACTGCGGAATGGGAGGTGACGAATGGCGAGTGGGGAATGGCGAGTGGGGAATAGTGAGTGGGGAGTCGAGCACGCGACGAGGGGAGTGGCAGGGTAACTGTCCACTCCCCTCGTTCGTTGTTTCAGATGTCTCCGCAGGTGACAAGGCCGATCAGCCCACCTTGCGGCGCACCTCGATGACGTTGGGCAGCCGCTCGATGCGGGTCAGCACCCGGGTGAGCTGGGCCACGTTGTGGATCTCCAGGGTGGCGTTGATCTGGGCCAGGTTGTTCTTCAGCCCGGTGACGGCCTGGGCGCTGCGCAGGTTGATCTTCTCGTCCGCCACCAGGCTGGTCACGTCCCGCAGCAGGCCGGAGCGGTCGTAGGCCGTCACCTGGATGCTCACGGGGTAGGCCTCCTCCGCGTCGTCCCCCCACTGGACCTCGATGAGGCGTGCGTGATCGTTGCGCCGCAGCATGGCCGTGATGTTGGGGCAGTTGCTCTTGTGGATGGTCACGCCCCGGCCCCGAGTCACGTAGCCCACGATGGGATCCCCGGGCACGGGGTTGCAGCAGCGGGCCGGGTGAGCCAGGAGTCCGTCCACCCCGGCCACGTTGATCCCCTTGGCCGCGTGCCGCTTGGTCTTCGGGGGCTCCGAGGGCAGGATGACCGGCGTCTGCTCGGCCTTCTGCCGCCGCTCGTAGTCCAGGACCCGCTGGGCGATCTGCTGGCTGTTGATGTCCCCGTAGCCCACCGCGGCCAGGAAGTCCTCCACCTTCTCGTAGTCGAAGAGCTTGGCCACGTCCTCGTAGGAGAGCTCGATGGAGAGGCGGCGCAGCTCCCGGTCCAGGATCTGCTTGCCCTGCTGGATGTTCTCGTCCCGGTTCTGTTTGCGGAACCAGGTGCGGATCTTGCTCCGGGCCCGCTGGGTCTTCACGTAGCCCAGGTTGGGGTTCAGCCAGTCCCGGCTGGGGCCGCCCCGCTTGGCCGAGATGATCTCCACCTGGTCCCCGTTCTGGAGCTGGTAGTCCAGGGAGACCAGCCGGCCGTTGACCCGGGCGCCCCGGCAGCGATAGCCCAGCTCCGTGTGGACGTGGAAGGCAAAGTCGATGGGCGTGGCCCCTCGGGGCAGGTCGATGACGTCCCCCTGGGGGGTGAAGACGTAGACCCGGTCCTGGAAGACGTCCGTCTTCATGCCCGAGACGAACTCCTGGGCGTCGTTCACGTCCTGGCGCCACTCCATGAGCTGGCGGATCCAGGCGATCTTGTTGTCGAAGTACTCGTTGCGCTTGGACTGCTCCTTGTAGCGCCAGTGGGCCGCGATGCCGTACTCCGCCACCTCGTGCATCTCCCGGGTGCGGATCTGCACCTCCATGGGCTTGCCCTTGGGGCCGAAGACCGCGGTGTGCAGGCTGCGGTACATGTTGTCTTTGGGGTTGGCGATGTAGTCGTCGAACTCCCCGGGGATGGGCCGCCACATGCTGTGGACGATGCCCAGGGCTGCGTAGCACTCGGTGACCGAGTCCACGATCACCCGGAAGCCGTGGACGTCGTAGATCTCCTCGAAGGGGACGTCCTTGCGCTTCATCTTGCGGTAGATGCTGTAGATGTGCTTGGGCCGGCCGCTCACCTCCGCCTTGATGCCCGCGTCCCGCAGGGCTTTCTCCAGGCGGGCCTTCACCTCCGCCACCCAACGCTCCCGCTCCACCCGCTTGGCCTGCATGGCCCGGGAGAGCTCCCGGTAGGTGGCCGGCTCCAGGTAGCGGAAGCTCAGGTCCTCCAGCTCCCACTTGATCTGCCAGATGCCCAGGCGGTTGGCCAGGGGGGCGAAGATCTCCAGGGTCTCCCGGGCGATGCGCCGGCGCTTGTGGTCCGGCTGGCCCGAGAGGGTGCGCATGTTGTGGAGCCGGTCCGCCAGCTTGATGAGCACCACCCGGATGTCCTCCACCATGGCCAGGAACATCTTGCGCAGGGACTCGGCCTTCTCGTCCGCGCCGCTCTGGCGCATGTTGCTCAGCTGGTTGATGCGCTTCAGCTTGGTCACCCCGTCCACCAGCTCGGCCACATCCTTGCCGAACTGCTCCTCCAGGTACTCCAGGCTGAACTCCGTGTCCTCCACCACGTCATGGAGGAGACCGGCGGCCACGGTCTCCGCGTCCAGGTTCAGGTCGGCCAGGATGTTGGCCACGGCCAGGGGATGCAGGATGTAAGGCTCCCCGGTCTTGCGGGTCTGCTCTCGGTGGGCGTAGCTGGCCACCACGTAGGCCCGCAGGATCAGCTCCTGCTGCTCCGGCGAGAGGGTGTTGCCCAGCTTGCGGAAGAGCCCCTCCAGGGCCTGGATCTCGGCCGGCGTGGGCTCCAGGACGATGGTGGCTTCCCCGTCCGCGGTGGGGGGCAGGCTGGTCAGCCGGCTGAAGAGGGGGTGGACGGTGGCCAGGGAATGGGGTGTCTCGCCCGGAGCTTCGCTCTTCTCAGGCGCGTCCACAGGAGCCAACGGACCAGGCGTCGGCTCCTTGCCACGGGAGCGGCCATTCTCGTTTACACGCCTGTCTGCCTCGTCGGAGACAAGGACGGAAGCCCTGGCATTCTCTTCCACTGGACCTCGTTTTCGGGGGTTGGTCATGGTTCTTTCCTTGCTGCCACTGCAGCCTATCCGGTCCGCGGTGGCCCTGGCGTCCACGGAGCTGTCGAGACGGATTTTCCGCCCAGGGACCAGGCTGCGCGCACCGATTGCTTCTACGGTTATTATAAACAGTTTGTCCAGCCTTAGCAACGCATCGAAAACAGCCGGGCCGCCCGGATGAAGGGCCTTGAAATCGGCCGTTTTTATAGACATTTGGCCCCTGGCAGTGTAAAATAGCAGTGAGAAGCCCTTCGATCCCCGGAAACCGTCCGTCGAAAACCAACAGACCATTCGCCAACCCAGAATGGAGTGACCGACATGAGCAACAATGCAGCAGAAGAAGTCGTTCAGCTGATGAACATCCTGCTGGATTCCGACAAGCCGGAGCTGGAGCGGGTGGAGGCGGCCCACAAGCTGGGCGAGATCCGCACGCCCGAGGCCATCGACGCCCTGGTGCGCGGGCTGAGCGTGGACACCCCCAGCGTGCGCTACGCGGTGGCCGAGGAGCTGGCCGAGATCGGCGAGCCTGCCCTGGACGCGGTGCTCCGAGCCCTGCAGTTGAATGTGGGAGCGGCCCACATCTACGAGAGCGTGCATCACATCCTGAAGCGCATGGCCCTGTACCCCTCGAAACGGGCCATCATCGAGCCGGTCATCGAAGCCCTGGAAGGCCCAGCCGTGGACGCGGCCGCCCCCATCGCCGCCGCGGAAGCCCGGCGCAAATTGCGGGAGCTGGAGTAGCCCCGGCGCTGGTGCAAGCCCGACCAAAACCGTGCCAAAAACAGAGGACCGTCCCTGCCGGGGACGGTCCCTTTCGTTTGCCAGAAAAATTCGGTCGCCAGAAAAACCCGGTCCGGACGCACCGGAGCAGAGGCTAGGCGCTCTCCTGCCCCTCCGCCAGGAAAGCGGTCACCAGCTCCCGGATGGCCGGCTGGGGCGATCGGCTCATGTCGAACCAGTGGCCCCCCTCCATGCGCCGGAACCAGGTGTACTGGTGGCGCACGAAGCGGTGAGTCTCCACTCGGATGCGCTGGATGGCCTCCTCCAGGGAGAGCTCCCCCCGCAGATGGGCCACCAGCTCCCGGTAGCCCAGGCTGGTCAGGGCGGGCAGGCTCTCGGGATAGCCAGCCGCCAGAAGCCGCGCCGTTTCCTCCACCCAGCCCTCCAGGATCATGCGCCGGATCCGGGCCTCGATGCGGGCATGGAGCTGCTCCCGGGGCATGTCCAGGCCCACCAGCAGGCTGCGGAAGGGAGGGGGCTCGGCCCCTTCCAGTTCGCTCTTGGGACGCCCCGTGCGCAGGACGATCTCCAGAGCCCGGACCACCCGGCGCACGTTGTGGGGGTGGATCTGGGCCGCGGTGACCGGGTCTCGCTCCTGGAGGCGCCGGTGCAGCGCTTCGGCGCCCTGCTCCCGGGCCAGGGCTTCCAGCTCCTGGCGCAGGGCCGGATCCGGCGGCACGTCCGGGATGCGCATGCCGGTGACCACTGCCTTCACGTAGAGGGCCGTGCCCCCCACCAGGAAGGGCGCCCGTCCCCGGGCCTGGATCGCCTGGATGGTGCGGATGGCCAGGGCCTGGTACTCGGCCAGGCTCAGGGGCTGGTCCGGGTCCCGAATGTCCAGGAGGTGGTGGGGGACCCGCCGGCGCTCCTCGGGGGTGGGCTTGGCCGTGCCGATGTCCATGCCCCGGTAGATCTGGCGGCTGTCCGCGCTGACGATCTCCCCCCGAAACTCCTGGGCCAGCTCCAGGCTCAGGGCCGTCTTGCCCACTGCGGTGGGTCCCAGGAGGACGACGAGGGGCGGAAGGAGTGGATTGGTGGATTGGTGGATTGGTGGATTGGTCTGTGCCATTGTACGCGCTGGTTCAGTCACTGTCCCATCGCCTCAGCCTGGGACGGCGTGGCGGATATGCTCCACGGCCAGGAGACGCCCGGCCCGGTCCATCTGCACGGCCACCACGTCGATGCGCCAGGGGCCTGTCCAGCCCAGGGCCTGCACGTAGTGTGCCGCCACCTCCCGGAGCTTGGCCTGCTTGCGGGGCGTCACCGCCTGGCGAGCCGTGCCGAAGCGCTCCCCCCGCCGGGTGCGCACCTCCACCAGGACCAGCCAGGTGGCCCGCTCCTCCCCGGTGACCAGGTCCGGGGCCTGCTCCTGGGCCACGATGTCCAGCTCGCCCACGGGGCAGCGCCAGTTCCGCTCCAGGATGGTCAGGCCGGCCTCCTCCAGGGCCTGGACGGCCAGATCTTCTCCGGTTTGCCCCAGCCCGCGACGAGGATCAGCCATGCGGCTCCTCCTGGGACCCGTCCTCCTCCTGGCTGTCGAAGAGGGTGGCGGGGCGAGCGATGGGCGCAAAGCTGTGGCGGTGCTCCGGGCAGGGCCCCAGACGAGCCAGAGCCTCTCGGTGCTCCGGCGTGCCGTAGCCCTTGTGCCGGGCAAAGCCGTAGCCGGGATAGCGGGCGTCCAGGGCCACCATCCAGCGGTCCCGGTGGACCTTGGCCAGGATGGAGGCGGCGGCGATGGAGACGATCCGCTGATCCCCTTTGACGAAGCGCTCCTGGGGGATGTTGACGCCAGGAAGCTGCATCCAGTCCACCAGCAGGTAGTCCGGCTGCTGGGAGAGCCCCTCCACGGCCCGCTGCATGGCCAGACGGGTGGCGGCTGCGATGCCCATGCGGTCGATCTCCTGGGCCGAGGCCATGCCCACGCTCCAGTCCAGGGCCGCGGCCTGGATGGCCTGGGCCAGCCGCTCCCGCTCCTGGGAGGAGAGGAGCTTGCTGTCCCGCACCTGGGCCCAGATCCCCTCCAGCGCCGTCTCCGGCGGGAGGATCACCGCGGCGGCCGCCACTGGACCAGCCAGCGCGCCCCGGCCGGCTTCGTCCACGCCAGCCACCCGCCGGCAGCTCCTCTGCCAGAGACGGCGTTCTTCCTGGAGGGTGGGCGGATGGGGCGGCATGGCTGGGTCCTTCACAGAGGCTGGCTGGTGGCCGTGGGCTGGACGACGCAAAAAGCACCGACGGAAACGCCGGTGCTTGCGGATCTTCTTCCTGGGGCCATGGGCCTGGGCGGGGCTAGACGCTGAGGAAGCGCTTTTCCTTCAGGCGGGCGGCCTTGCCCTGGCGCTCTCGCAGGTAGTAGAGCTTGGCCCGGCGCACCTTGGCCTTGCGCAGCACTTCCACCTTCTCCACGTTCTTGCTGTAGAAGGGGAAGATCCGCTCCACGCCTACGCCGTGGGCGCCGGTGCGCCGCACAGTGAAGGTCGCGCCTGGCTCGTTGCCGCCTCGCATCGCGATGACCACACCCTGGAAGACCTGGATGCGTTCGTTGCGGCCTTCCTTGATGCGCTGGTGCACCCGCACCGTGTCACCCGGCTGCAGATCGGGAATATTGGGATTGCGTTCCGGCTTCAGGGACGCCATCAGTGCATTGGTCATGGTTCACCACCCCTAAAAATCGACCGTTCAAAACTCGACCGGCAAATCAACGATAAAAAATTGCAAATCAACGATAAAAAACTCTATTTTCCTGCGAACTGTTCCACCCGTCGGCCGGGTCAACAGGTCAATTGCCACAAACACGAATGATATCATAGAGGCCGGTCGGGGACAAATTTCAGCCGCCATGGAAGGTGAGAGCAATTGGCGTTGACGGTCCGCATCTGGTTTTCAGCGCCTGTTACCGGTCTCTCCGCACAATTTGTTGTGAACCGAATCGATGATAAAATAGGCCATACTGCCCAGAAGGCGTCACCCGGAGCGGGATGGCTTCCAGCCATGCTCGGCCAGAAAGCGCAGGTCCTCCTCGGTGAGCCGGGCCTTTTCCAGCAGATCCGGCCGGCGCTCCAGCGTGCGCAGCAGGGCCTGCTCCCGACGCCAACGGGCCACCTTGCCGTGATGGCCGCTGCGCAGGATCGCTGGCACGGCCTCCCCCCGAAACACGGCTGGCCGGGTGTACTGGGGCCCCTCCGGCAGGCCGTCCATCCCGGGCGAGTGGCTGTCCTGGTGGGCGCTGAGCTCGTAGCCCAGGACGCCGGGCAGGAGCCGGGTCACGGCATCCACGATGACCATGGCCGGGAGCTCACCGCCACTGAGCACGTAGTCGCCGATGCTGATCTCGTCTGTGGCCAGCCGGGTGCGCACCCGCTCGTCCACCCCCTCGTAACGACCACAGATCAGGGCAATGCGCCGGTACTGGCTCAGCTCCTCGGCCACAGCCTGGGTGAAGAGCCGGCCCTGGGGCGTGAGCAGGATGATGGGCACGTCCGAGGGCAAGGGGGGCGGCTTCTCCGGGTCCCAAGGGGGCAGGTTGTGGTAGGCGTCCTCCTCGGGCAGCACCCAGCCTGGGGGGCGGACCAGCACCGTCTCCACGGCCCGGAAGATGGGCTCGGGCTTCATGATCATGCCGCCCCCGCCGCCGTAGGGCGTGTCGTCGCAGACATGGTGCTTGTCCGTGGTGTAGGCCCGGATGTTGTGAATACCGATGCGGAGCACCCCTTTCTCCTGTGCCCGCTTGATGATGCTCTCTGAAAAAGGTCCTTGGAACATGCCGGGGAAGAGTGTGAAGATATCGAAATGCAGCCGGGGAGGTTCCTCCCTGTGACCTTCGTCCGCAAGCTTTGGCGCCGCATCCAAGCCGGAGCGGGCCGGCGCATCCTCTGGAGCGTCCGCCGGGATTGGCTCCCCCTGCTCGTTTCCCGGGCTCGGGTCCTCTGGGGCTGGGTTCGGGAATGGGTCCTGAAATCGGTGGCGTTCGTTCATGAGGCCATTGTAGCACAGGCCCATGCTCCCCAGAAGCCAGCGGGGGTCCGGACGCTGGGCCAGCGGCTCCGAGCCCTGCTGCAGGAAAGCCCCATCGGCCAGGAGCCCCTGGAGGCAGGCAAGCGCCCCATCGTGCTCCCCCGGCGGGTGGCCCTGGTCAGCACCCAGTTTGTCCTGG
>WGCB01000291.1 GCA_015494005.1 Caldilineaceae bacterium | reverse complement strand
CTCCACAAGGCAGACGAGGCCCTCTCCGCTCGCATCGCCCTGGACGAATCCCAGCGACGCTGGCGTGCGCCGGTCTACTGGCTGGCCCAGGTGGGCGCCCACCTGGGAGACAGCTGGCTCTGGGCCCTGGTGGCTGGCCTGCTCTGGCGACGGGCCAACCGGCTGCCGCCTGCGCGCCTGCCCGGCCGGAGACGGCAGCTCACCGCCTGGATCCTGGCTCTGGTGGGGGGCATGGGCCTGGCCCTGGCCATCAAACAGCGCCTGCGCCGAGCCCGTCCGGGCAGCGGCACCCTCCTCTACGGGCAGGGCCCCGACGTGCACAGCTTCCCCAGCGGCCACGGGGTGCGCGCCGGGATCCTCAAAGTGTGGGCCGACGCACTGCTGCCGGGCGCGGGGCCCTGGGCCTGTCTCCTGGCCCTCTGGATCGGCTGGAGCCGGGTGGCCTTGGGCATCCACTACGTGGGCGATGTGCTGGCAGGGTTCGTCCTGGGCCTGGGTGTGGGGAAGGTGAGCCGCTGGTGGGGAAGGAAAAACAGAGGGTGAGGGGAGATTGGGAGATCGGGTGATTGGACGACTGGACCCGGTTGGGGACGGCAGGCCATGCCGGGCCACCCGCTCACCCTGCCATCCGCCCTACCCGATCCACTGCTTCAGCGCCCGGGCATACTGGCGGGACATGGGGATCTCTGTCCGGTTTGGGTCCGCCATGCGCAGGAGATAGGTGCCGGAGAACCAGGGCACGATCTCGGCCACGTGGTCCAGGTTGGCCAGGTAGGCCTTGTGCACCCGCAGGATGTGGTGGGGCCGCAGCCGCTCCGCCAGCTCCTTCAATGTGTAGCGGACGACCAGCCGCTCCCCATCCTGGGTCTGAACGAAGACCCGCTTCCCCTCCGCCTCCACCCAGAGGATCGCCCCGTAGTCCACCAGCACGCCCGTCTTGTTCTCCCGCTCACACCAGAGCTTGCTCAGCTGCTCCTGGGGCATGGTCTCCTGGAGGTAGCTGTGCAGGGCCGCCTGCCGCCGGGTATGCTCCTCCTGCTGGGCCAGGGCCTGGCGGATCCGCACCATGGTCTGGGCCAGGCGGCGCTCGGAGAAGGGCTTCACGATGTAGTCCAGGGCAGCCAGCTCGAAGGCCCGCACCGCGTGGGCGTCGTAGGCCGTGGCGAAGACGATGAGGGGCGGGTCGGGCTTCTCCAGGATGGTCGCCGCCACCTGCAGGCCGTTCATCCCCGGCATGTTGATGTCCAGAAAGAGCACGTCGATGGGATGCTCGGCCACGCAGGCCAGGGTTTCCTGGCCGTTCCGGGCCTGGAAGAACTGGGCAGAGGACTCCAGCTGCTGGAGCATGTAGAGGAGCTCGCCTCGAGCCGGTTTCTCGTCGTCCGCGATGAGGATCCGCATGGCCTACTCCCTGGATTGAGGCGGCAAAGGAATGCGCAGGATCACCCGGGTCCCCTGGCCGGGGGTGGACTCCATGGTGAGGCGGTAGGCGTCCCCGTAGAGCATGCGCAGACGTTCGTCCACGTTGCGCAGGCCGATGGAGGGCCGCTCATCCGCCGCCGCCGACGCCTCGTCCACAGCCCCGGGATCGAACCCCACCCCGTCGTCGTCCACCTGGAGCAGCAGCTCGTTCCCCACTCGATTGATGACAATGTGCACCGTGCCCCCTTCCGGCTTGGGGCTGATGCCGTGGATCACCGCGTTCTCCACCAGGGGCTGGAGGATCAGGGTGGGCACCGGGTGGTCCAGGAGATCCTTGGCCAGATTGGTCCAGATCACCTGCAGCCGGTCATCCAGCCGGGCCTTCTCCAGGGCCAGGTAGGCCTCCACATGGTTGATCTCCTCCTGCAGGGGGACGAACTCCCCGGCGCTCAGGGTGCGCTGGAAGATCTCCGAGAGGCGGGTGAGGAGTTCCCGGGCGGTGCTGGGATCCGTGCGCACGAAGTAGCGGATGGTGTTCAGGGTGTTGAAGAAGAAATGGGGGTTGATCTGGGCGTGGAGGGCCCGGAGCTCCGCCTGGGTCAAGGCCAGCTTGGTCTGGGTCAGGGCCAGGCTGGTGCGGGCCAGCTCCAGCTGGGTGGCCTCCACCTGACGCCGGGCCGCCTCGTCCTGGACGTTGCGCACCATGAGGACGAAGGCCAGGATGGCCAGGGTGGAGACGACCAGGTTGGTGGGCAGCAGGCTGAAGTAGTCGCTGCTGTCCTCCCAGCCCAGGAGGACGGCCAGGGCCACAATCAGCTGGGCCAGCACGCCCAAGCCCACCACCGTCCAGGGATGGAAGCGCCGGCGGGGGATGAGCCGGATGACGAACCCCACGGACAGGCCCAGCCAGATCAAGCCCATGGCCGGCATGTTGTTCAGCACCTGCCACTCCAGGAAGTTGCGCAGATCGAAGGGTTCATCCGGCATCCAGGAGAGGTAGTCCACCAGGCCCATGGCCACCGCGGAGAGGACGCCCACGCTCAGCCCCACCGGCCAGCCTCCCAGGAGCGCGGCCACGAAGACCATGAGAACGCCCAGGGTGGCCTGGTCCCGGGTCACGGTGATGAGGCCGTACTGGGAGAGGAAGTAGAGCAGGGTGATGCCCAGGAGGGCCAGGGCCAGGAGCAGGCGATCCCGGCGGCCCGTGGCGCCAGTGACGGTGCGGTGGAAGAGGGGCGTGCGGCTGAAGAGGAAGAGGAGCACCAGGGGCACCGCCACCTCCTGGGCGGCCAGGCCGAACCAGTAGGGATCGAAGTCCATGGCGGCCAGGCTGTCCAGGGAGGGGGGCTGGTCCGTGATGGCGGAACGGACGTAGCCAGCCCAGAGAAAGAGGAGAGCCGTCGCCGCCAGGATGACCAGGGTGGTTCGCATCCAGGCGGGCAACGGCTGTTCGTTCAGGGCAGGAGGATCGGCCCCCTCCTCGTCCAGAGCGGAGAGATTGGCCAGGTTCACGGGCCAACTTCCATCACGTTCCATGCGTCGATGTCCACCAGAGCGGAGAAGAGGAGCTGCCCGTCCGCCACGAACTCCACGGTCCAGCGGCCCTCTCCTTGATGTTCCACGTAGGTACGCCAATTATCCACGCCAGCAAGGGCATCGTCAATTCCCTCGGCCTCGTAGGCCAGCTCCACTGCCTGATCCCGGCGTAGCTGCTCCGCGGCGGCCTCCTCCAGGACGTAGGGATCCACGATGTTGTCCAGGTAGATGCGGCCGTCCTCCTCGAAGTAGAGGAGAACCGTGAAGGCGTCCAGGCCGTGGTAGTACCAGGCCTCCCAGCGCTGCTCCCAGGGATCGTAGGAGATCTCGTGCTCCCAGAGCCTGGGGTAGCTGCCCAGGCGGGCCTGGATGGCCGCATCCGCCGCCAGGAAGGCCTCGATCTCCGCCTTGCCGGCCTGGATCTCCTCCGGGGTCAGCTCCCGGGGGATGGAGATGCCCAGGATCTCCTGGCTGGCCAGGTCCACGCTGCCGCCGCCCAGCCACTCCTCCGTGGCCCCGTCGTAGAAGTCCACGTACCAGACGCTGCTCTCCTCCTCCGGCCAGGCCTCCCCCACCCAGCCGGGGTGGTTGGCCAGGTAGGCGGCCACCTCCTCCTGGGCGGCCAGGAGATCGATGGCCTGCTGGGCCTCTGGCGAGGGTTCGTCCTGGCCCTGGGCGCTGACCACCGGCAGGTAGACGGCGCCGGGCTCCCCGCTCTGGGCCAGGGCCACCAGCCCCCCGCTCAGGAGCAGGAGGAGCACCAGCTCGGCCACCAGCAGCTTGCGTTGGACGCTCCGACACTTGGCCAGGGCGGAACGGGACATGGGGGTGAAATGCATGGTTCGATCCTTTCGCTGCAGGGTGGCGGCCTCAGAGGAACGGCCGTCACCGGATGGGAATTCGGATGAGAACTCGAAGCGATTCAACTGCTCAGCCCTTTCCGGGCCTCCACCAGGCCCAGGGGCGTGGGGGTGTACGCCGGGAAGACCTGGTCCAGGGCCGGGTTGCCCAGGCGCAGGGCCACGATCTCCGCCAGGACGTCCCGGTAGTCGGTGGTGATGGCCAGGTCGCCGTCGTCCAGGGCGCTGGGGGCCAGGCCCGGCCAGCGGGTGAAGACCTGGCCGCCCTTCACCCCGCCCCCCATGAGGAACATGATGTTGCCGTGGCCGTGGTCCGTGCCCTGGCTTGCGTTCTCCTCCACTCGGCGGCCGAACTCGCTCATGGTGACCAGGGAGATGCCTTGCATCCGCTCCCCCAGGTCCTGGTAGAAGGCGCTCAGCCCCTGGGCCAGAGTGGAGAGGAGCTGGTTGAACTCCCCCTCCAGGGTGCCCTGGTTCTCGTGGGTGTCCCAGCCGCCCAGGTCGATGCAGGCCACCTCCAGCCCCACGTCCGCCTTGATCAGCTGGGCGATCTGGCGCAAGCCCAGGCCGAACTCATCCTCCGGGTAGTCCGCGCCAGGAGCCGGCCGGTAGCCGGTGGAGTCCAGACTCTGCAAGGTCTGGATAGCGTCGAAGACCAGGCTGGCCTGCTGCTCCAGGACGGCCTGGGGCGCCTCCACGGTGTAGAGCGCGGCCAGGGAGCTCTGGAGACGGCGCAGCTCGTCCTCGCGCCCCTTGAAGTGGAAGTCCGCGATGGAGCGGATGGAGAGGGGCGAGATGGGCCCCCGCAGGGAGGTGGGCACCATGGCCCCCATGCCGATGGCCCGGAAGGGGGAATCGTTCTGCCAGGCCGCGGACTGGAGATGGCGGCCGATCCAGCCGGTGTTCGCTGTCTTGACCCCGGGTGTGCCTGCCTCCATGAAGTGCATGGCGTCGAAATGGGAGCGGCTGGGATCCACCGAGCCGGTGGCGTGGACCACGGCCAGATCCCCCTGGCCGTAGATCTCCCACAGGGGAGCCAGGGCCGGATGGAAGGCGAAGCGCCCATCCAGGTCCAGGCTAGGGCTGCCTCGGCCCGGCTCGGGGACAGCCAGAGTGGGCCGGGCGTCGTAGTAGTGGGCCCCTTCGCTGTAGGGGGCCACCGCGCTCAGCCCATCCATGCCGCCCCGCAGGAAGACACAGACCAGCACGTCGCCCGGGGCATCGGCCTGCCCGGGGCTGCGGAAGGCCAGGCGGGGCATCCAGCGGGGGAAGAGGTTCCTGCTGGCCCCCACCACCCCCACCATGCCGGCGGCCTGGAGGAATTCGCGTCGATTGAGAGAGAAGTTCATGGTTGCACTCCGCTTGAAGAACAGAAGGACGGTAGACGATAGACGGCAGACGGAAGCATTTCGCTTCTCCCCAGCCACGGGTGAGGCCAGGACGAGGCACTCACCGCCACTGGAACTGAGGCGAGGCCAGCATGAGGCCGTAGAGGCTGCCCAGCTTGCGGCCCAGGAGCAGGGCATCCACCGGCGTGGCCGCGTCCCCGCCGTCCGCCGCATAGCGGACGAAGAAGTCCCGGTCCTGGCCCAGCAGGGGGGCGCCGAAGACCTGGCTGGCCACCGCGTCCACCAGATCGCCCACGGTCCGGGGCTCGCCGATGCGCTCCCGCAGCTCCGTGCGCATGCCGTAGCCCCACTCCCCCGCGTCGCTGTAGGCCCCGTGGGTCAGGCGCATGGCCACGTTCCAGCGAGCCAGCAGGCCACTGGTGGAGATCCAGGCCGGGGCCACGTCCGGGTAGCCGTCCGGCGGGTGCCAGCCGTAGGGGATCTGCCCCAGCTCGGTGAGCATCTCGTCCAGGACCCACCACTCGTGGATCCGGGTCCCGGTGGCCCGCAGCGCGCCCACGAAGAAGTCCAGGGGGCGGCGCAGCTTCTGCCCCTGGGAGGCCTGGAACTCCGGGGAGAGGAAGAGGTGGCGCAGCACCGGCCGGATGGCCCCGTCCGTCTCCTGCCAGACCTGGGCCATGCCCTCCACCAGGCTGTCTGGCGGGTCGTCGCTGACGAAGCGCACGCAGAGTTTGCGGCAGAGGAAGCGGGCGGTGGACGGGTGCCGAGCCACGATGCTCAGCACGTGGAGGCCGTCCTCGATGCCCCGGCCGGCGGGCAGGGTGTGGCCCAGCACGCGCTTGACCCCGGTGTCGTGCTCCTCCGGGTTGAAGTAGAAGCCGGTGCGGGTGCGGGGATGCTCGGTCCAGCCGGTGAAGGCCCGGGCCACCTCCTTCACGTCCTGCTCCGTGTAGCCCCCATCCACCCCCAGGGTGTGGAGCTCCAGGAGCTCCCGGGCGTAGTTTTCGTTGGGATGCTCGGCCATGTTCACGTAGTTGTCCAGGTAGACGAGCATGGCCGGGCTCTTGGCGGTGCCCACCAGCAGATCCCGGAAGTTGCCCAGCGCGTGCTTGCGGATCACGTCCCGGTGGAGGGCCACCAGGTCCTCGGAGTAGCCCTCCCCGGGGATGTTGAAGTGGTCGGTCCAGAACTCCACCATGCGCTCCAGGAGCTGGCGGCGGCTGTGGACGGCTCGCACCAGCAGGCCCTGGATCAGGGCCTTGT
>WGCB01000290.1 GCA_015494005.1 Caldilineaceae bacterium | reverse complement strand
GGCGGGCAAGACCATGGTCATCGATCTGGCCCAGGTGCCCTTCGTGGACAGCACAGGACTGGCGGCGTTGGTCTCTGGGCTGCGCATCATCCAGCTCAACAAAGGAAGGCTGCTCCTGGCCAACGTCCAGGAAGAGGTGAAGCGAATCTTCGAGATCACCTGCCTGGATCAGACCTTCGAGTTTGTCGACGGTGATGTCACCGGCGGCGCTACCCACCCTGATGACCGTCGGCTGCCAGCGGCCGATGTGGGAAATACGACCGTTTAGGAGGAACAATGACTGCTGCCCTGTCCGTAGGCGAGACGAACTTCGGCGAGAACGACTCCCCCAGAAAGCCCTATGTCCTCGTCGTGGACGATGAACCCTTGCTCTGTCGCATGATCAGCGCTATGCTGGGGCGAGCAGGTTTCGAGATCGAGGTGGTGATGAACGGCAGCGCGGCTCTGGAGGCCATCAGCCAGCGCATCCCGGACGTCATGACCCTGGACGTGATGATGCCCGACATCTCCGGCGTGGAGGTGGCCAAGCGCCTGCGTGCCGATCCCGCCACGGCCCAGGTGCCCATCATCTTCCTCACCGCGCTGGACCGCAACGTCTCCAGTGAGCTGCGGGAGCTGGTGAGCGAGCCCAACATCTACCATCTGGACAAACCCTTCAGCCGCCAACAACTGCTTCAACAGATCGAAAAAGCCCTGGAGAAAAGCAAGACCTAGTGTCTCGTCAAGCGTATTTTGACGGGTTTGTAGTAACGGCTTTAGCCGTGCTGCCGCTGAAGCGGTTACTACAAACCTACCCATCATTTCAGGCGTGACAAGGCACTAGCTGTTTTCTCCGCGAATTCTTCCCCCATGAACTGGGCCTCCCACACGGGAGGCCCTTTCTGTTTGCCTGGATTTTCCTGTGCCAGCCCCGTGGGCGCACGAGCTTTCGCCCTATCGGCGATCCCGTTTCAAGATGGGGAGCAGTTTCAGGGCCAGCTGCAGCGCGAAGCGGGCATCGGGATCGTTCAGATCCAGCTGGGTGATGGACGCGATCTGCTCCAGCCGGTAGGCCAGGGTGTTGCGGTGGATGTGCAGCCGGGCCGCGGTCTGGCTCAGGTTCCCGTGGCAGTGGAAGAATGCGGCCAGGGTGTCCACCAGCTCGGAGCCCCGCCGCTGATCGTGTTCCAGGAGGGGCTGGATGGTCTTGCGGAAATGGCGGGCCGCTTCGGCGCTCTGGCTCAAGGAAGTGAGCAGCTTGTAGAGCCCCAGGTCGCCGAAGTAGGTGACAGGCCCGGCCATGCCCACGGCCCCCATGTGCCAGCTCTCCCGGGCCTGCTCCAGGCTGCGCAGCCACTGAGCCGGGCCCAGCGCGGGCCGCCCGATGCCGATGTGGATTGGGGCTTCCGGCGCCAGGGACGCCAGCTGTTCCGCCAGGAGGCTGGCCACGGGCTTCAGCCCTCGAGCGCTCTTGGGATGGCCCGTGGGCCAGAAGACCACTGTCCCCTCCCGGCGCTGGCTGAGAGGAACCTGCACTCGCTGCTCCTCTGCGAAGCGCAGGAGAGGCTCGGGCCAATCGGGCACCCGGCTGGCCTGGACGATCCAGGCGGCGTGGGGCTCCGCCATGGCGTAGCCCAGGGACTCGCCTCGCTGGATCCAGGCGGCTTCGTCCGCGATGGGGCTGGCCAGCAGCTCGTCCAAGAAGGCGGCGCGCATGCGCTCCTGGGCTACACCCACCGCGTGTTTCCGGGTCCACTCCAGGGCCGCAGCCGCTGCGCCGTGACGGGCCACCTGGCTCTCGAAGATGCCCGGCGTGGCCTCCCCGGGGTGACCGTGGTTGCGCAGCAGCAGACAGTAGCCTCGCACCCGTTCCCCAGCCAACACCGGCGCCACCACCAGCTGCCCCGGTCGATCCGGGACCGCATCCGTGGTCAGCTCCAGGAGCCCCACCATGCGCTCCGCTTCCTCCTGTCGGATCGAAGCCGCCCAGCTGCGCAAGGTCATCACGTTGGGGAGCTGGGCCAGGAGCTGTTTGCGCCGGTGCTCTGGGAAACTCTCCAGCCCGGCCTGGGCACTGATCTGCCCGGACTCGTCCAGAAAGAGGACCGGCTGCTGGGCAAAACTGGCCAGGGCGGCGGCGATCTCGTCCAGATCCCCGCCGTGGAGCTCGATCTGGGTGAGCGTGCGCTGCAGCTCGGCCATGCGCTGGGCAATGTAGCCCTCCCGATCCACGATGAGGCGGATGACCCGCCGCTCCACCTGGACCAGGCTGGTCGTGTCCGGCAGGGCGAGGAGGGGCATGCCCTGTTGCTCCGCGGCGTGGATGGCCTGGTCGCTCACCGGCCCCACCACGGCGATGGCCGCCACCTGGGCCAGATGCAGCTCCCGCACCACCCGGTCCAGTCGGGCCAAGGGGTCCAGAGCCCGCAGGTCGTCCATGTGGACCAGGGCCAGCTCGCCTCCCTCCAGCTTGGGGAAGGCAGGCGGATTGGGACGCAGGGTGATGGCCCAGGTGACCGGCCGGCCCAGCTGATCCTCCCCCCAGAGGATGCGGGTCTCCTGGGGCAGGGCCAGGCGCAGCACGTCTTTCAAGGCAGTCAGTGTGTGGTGCATGGAAGGTGAACGGACAGTCCGGGTGTTCGACAGACAGGTCCCGGGAAAGACGTCCGGGAAGCGGCAAGATCCCTCGAGCGCATCCCCCGCTCGCCACTCCCCATTCGTCCCTGCCTAGACTCGCTTGGCCATCTCCAGGACAAAGCGGCAGCCCCTGTCCAAGGCCTGGGGATCCAGCTTGTCGATGGTGTCGGCCATCTGGTGCCAGTAGGCGGCCTTGTTCCCAGGCAACAGAGAATTGACCGTGATGGTGTGGTAGCCGGCCTTGTGGATGACCAGGGACTCGCCGTAGGCCCCGGCGTGCTGAGGGCGAGCCTGCAGCCCCGGCGCCTCCCGGCTCACCTCCTCGGCCAGGCGACGGAGGACGGGCGAATAGGTGTGGCGGATGAGCAGTCCCTCGTCCACCACGTAGGCCAGGTCGCCCACACCGGTCATCTCGAAGTCGAAGAAGTAGGTGGGCAGGGCCTTCAGCTCCGTTTCGTGCTGGGCCAGGAACGCCCGCATGCCGTAGCAGCCCACCTCCTCGCAGCCGGTGAAGAGCACCCACACCTCCGTCTCGGGCAGGGGATGGGCCGCCAGATGCTCGGCCAGGGCCAGGACGCTGCCCACCGCGCTGGCGTTGTCGTTGGCGCCCGGGGAGTAGGGGCTGCGGTCCGCGTCCAGGTCCAGCGCCAGGGAGGCCAGCTCGGCCAGGATGGGCGGGATCCAGAGCCACTTGGGCAGGCGTCTGTAGATCAGGCCCACCACCATCAATACCAGACTGAGGCCCAAACTGGCAAATCCAGCCTGGACGATGCGATGAAACCAGCGGGTGCGGGCCTCGGTCTGGAAGATCCAGGGACTGCGATGGGTGTCCAGGTGGCCCAGGAGCACCACCCGCTTGCGGGCCGTCCCATAGGCGGGCGGGATCCGGGCCCAGACATTGCGGCTGGGTCCATTGGGCAGGAGCCAACGCAGCGGGGTGTCCTCCAGGTCGATCTCCCGGATGGCCCAGAAGCTGGCCAGGAGGTTGGCCCCCAGCCCGGCCAGGCGGCTCCGGCTTCCGCCTCGGATGAAGAGCCACTTGCCCAGCAGAGAGAGGCCGGTGATCACCGCGAAGGGGCGCCAGGCCGAGGTGGGGGAGCAGAAGGGCTCCACCTGGGGGGCCAGGCCCAGGGCGATCAACTGCTCCTTCACATAGTCGGCCGCGGCCTTCTCCTGAGGGGTGGTGCTGCCCCGGGCGCCGATGTTCTCAAGCAACCAGCGGGCGTGTTCGTACGCCCGCTGTCCAAAAGAGTCGTTATTCATGTTGTCTTCCCGCTCTGGACCGGCAGACCGAACTTCGGTCCGCGCCCGCTACTGGGAGCCGCCCATGAAAGCGCCGCAAGCGGCCCCCCACAGGACCCAGAAGATGACCACGCCGGTGCTGATCCAGCCCGGGTTCTGCCCCATCATCGGCGCCACCACCCAGAGGACCACCGCCAGGCCGATGATCAGCCCCAGGATGCTGCCCAGGAAGAGGCGGCCGATGGAGTGCTCCGAGCTCATGGCGCCCACCACGATGGGCCAGAGGATCACCGACAGGAGCCCGGCCACCACCACCAGGATGGGCACGGCCAGGGCCGCTTCCGGGATGATCAGGGGGACGAGACCAAGGACGAAAAAGATCATGCCCAGGATGCCGGCGATGATGGGCTTGCGGTTGGCGCCCACCTGGCCCCGGGCCAGATCGTAGCCCAGCACAGGGCCGACGCCGATGAGCAGGCCAGCCAGGACCCACAGCACGGGCACGTTGACCAGCAGAACCATGGCCAGCGCGGCCACGCCGCTGATGATCCCCGCGTAGACGGCGACCAACCAGCGGTTGGTGTTGGAACGAGTCGCACTCATAGTGCTCAACAAGATCATGGCGCTTTCCTCCCCCTTTGCCTTCGGCAATGTGGTGGTGACTGGGTGTTTGGACAATTCGTCGTGACGATTGCTGATCCTCTGCTAATCCTCCGGCAGGCTCTCCCACTCCTCCAGGACCCAACCGGCCACGTTCAGGTAGAGCTGGGGCTCGTGCCGGTGGGTCAGGACCAGAACCAACCGTTCCTCCTGGTCGGTGGCCACCTCTTCCAGCCAGAGACCCTTTTCCACCAGGTCTGCCATTATTCTACCAAGCCCTTCCAAGCCTTGCAAGGGATCCGCTTCCGGGCTGCGGTAGGCCTGGACGCCGTAGAGTTCCAGGTAGCGGTGGTTTTCCAGGTAGAGGTCCAGGTCGAAGACTGTGCGCTCTTCCGGGGGGATCGGTCCCTCTTCTGCCTCATCGACCAGGGACTCCTCCCACAAGGCCACGCTCATCACCCGTTGGCCAGCCACCTCCTCCACCAGCTCCTGGAAAAGCTCGTCCGTCAACTCGTGGTGCAGACCCAGCTCGTCTTGGGCTTCGTTGTTCTCTCGCTGCATCGTATGAGCTCCTACTTCTCCTCACTCCTGACCTTCCTCCGGCCCGAAAACGATCATCCGAGTGGGGATGGTGATGGGCTTCTCGTAGAGCACCAAACATTGTAGGTGCGGTTTGTAACCGCACGACTGCACTGCCGAGGCACCGCCAGCGTAGGTGGGGTTTGCAACCGCACGACTGCACCGTCGAGGCACCGCCAGCGTAGGTGGGGTTTGCAACCGCACGACTGCACCGTCGAGGCACCGCCAGCGTAGGTGCGGTTATTGAGCCGAAAATTACAAGCTAAACATTTTGGTACGTTGCGAGGTATACTTCCCACATGACAAACAAGCAACCAGAAGATTGGCGAGAGGCACGCCGATTGCGTGCCTGGGAACTGAAACAGCAAGGCTGGAAAGCGGCTCGCATCGCCGAAGCCCTGGGCGTGACCCCTGGCGCCGTCAGTCAGTGGTTCAAACGGGTGGCCGAAGAGGGCATCCAAGGGCTCTACCGACGGAAACCGCCTGGAGCCAAACCGCGCTTGACTCCGGCAGAATTGAAGCAGCTGCTCGCCTTGCTGGAGCAGGGGGGCCGAGGCCCACGAGTTTCGGGGCGATGTCTGGACCCGACCTCGGGTGGCCAAGGTCATCCAACGGGAGTTCGGCGTCACTTACACCCCCCAGCAGGTGGGCAACATCTTGCGCAAGCTGGGCTGGAGCCCGCAGAAGCCGGTCACCCGGGCTAGCCAACGGGATGAGGCGGCCATTGCGGCCTGGCGAACCGAGACCTGGCCCGGTCTGAAAAAAAGCCGCGGCCGAGAAACGCACCATCGTCTTCGTAGACGAAGCCGGGTTCTACCTGCTGCCTGCCGCCGTCACCACCTGGGCCCCTCAAGGCCGGACACCCGTGCTCAAATACCCGCCTTGGCGCCATCTCTCCGCCATCAGTGCCATTACACCGGCTGGCCAGCTCTACACCTGGGTGCAGGCGCGGGCCTTCAACGGCCGGCACATCGTCCGGTTTCTCCAGCATCTGCTGCACCATATCCCAGGCAAGCTCCTGCTCATCTGGGACGGCCTGGCCGCTCACCGGGGGCAGGCGGTGAAACAGTTCTTGCGGGAAGGAGCGGCCCAACGGCTGCATCTGGAACGGTTGCCGGGCTATGCGCCTGACCTCAACCCGGATGAAGGAGTCTGGCGCTATCTCAAACGGGTGGAGTTGGCCAATCTCTGCTGCCGAGATCTGGATGAGCTGCGCCGGGAACTGCGTAAGGCCATTGCTCGTCTGCGATACAAATCGCATCTGATTCAGAGCTTTTTCCGCCAAGCTCAGTTGGACACAAATGTTTAGAAGCCTATTTTCGGCTCAATAGTTGTGAGGGTAGGTATACAGAATAGCGTGGTTGGGACTTGAAAAAAGAGGGGCATGCTAGCAAACTTGTGTTCACCACAACCCAAGGAGGCTAGCATGCACCCTCAAGCACAATTC
>WGCB01000289.1 GCA_015494005.1 Caldilineaceae bacterium | reverse complement strand
CAGCCACTCCTCCGCGCCGGGCGCGGCCACCACCTCCCCCACAAACTCGTGGCCCAGAATGCCCCGGTAGCCCCCTTTGTATCCTCGCAGGAGCTGCAGGTCCGTGGAGCAGATCCCAGCCAGCCGCACCCGGATCAGGGCCTCCCCGGGCCGGGGTTTGGGCGTGGGCACGTCCCGGCGCAGGACCGGTCCCTGGTCCGTGAGGAGCAAGCCTCGCATGGTCTCGGGAATGGCAGGGCGGGTTGGGGTCATGGTGATGGAAGACGGGATCCAGGATGAAGAGAATCCAGGGTGAAGAGAGTCGAGATCGGAGGCTGGAGGGGGCCCGGAGCCAGTCGGCGGATCCGCCAACCACGCCCTCGCCGATCAAAAACAGCGGAGCCGGACGGGCCGAACTCCGCTGTTTCCTGGTTTGCTGTGCCTCAGCTGACCAGGGCCGTCTGGCCGCTGGCCTGGGTCTTGGACGAAGCCCGGTGGAACAGGGAGCCCTCCTCCCAGGCCACCAGGATGGGGGTGGCGGTGAAGAGGGAGCTGTACGTGCCGGAGACCAGGCCCACGATCAGGGTGGCCATGAACTTCTGCAGGGTGGCCCCGCCGAAGAGCAGGATGGCCACCAGGATGAGCAGGGCCGTCACCTGGGTGGCGATGGAGCGCTGGGCCGTCTCGATGAGGCTGCGGTTGGCGATGGCCGCGAAGCTCTCGTTGCGGAAGCGGCGCAGGTTCTCCCGGATGCGGTCGAAGATGACGATGGTGTCGTTCACGCTGAAGCCGATGACCGTCAGGATGGCCGTGAGGAAGAGGGCGTCCACCTCCCAGCCGGCGACGAGGTTCATGATGGAGAAGAAGGAGATGGTCACCAGCACGTCGTGGAGCAGGGCGAGGATGGCCGCAGTGCCGTAGCGGAAGGGGTGAGAGACCTCCCGGAAGGCCCAGGCGATGTAGAGCAGGATGAGCAGGGAGGCCACCACCACCGCGGCCACAGCCGCCCGGCTCACCTCCGCGCCGATGGTGGGGCCGATGCTGCGGTAGAAGCGCTCCTCGAAGGGGCCGAACTGCTCCTGGACCTTGGCGGCCAGGGCCTCCTTCTGGGCCGTGTCGATGGGCTTGAACTTGAGCTGGACGGTGCGGCCGTCGTCCCCCACCAGGAAGGCGGTGGTGTCCGGGTAGCCGGCGTCCACGAAGACCTGGCGCACCTCGGTGGGGGCCACGGCCTGCTCGAAGCGGATCTCCCACTGGGTGCCGCCGGTGTAGTCGATGCTCAGGGGCAGGGGCGTCCCCGCGGTGATGGTGTGCCAGATCATGAAGATGATGCCCGGCAGGATGGCGATGGCCGAGATGGTGAACCAAAGATTGCGGCGTTCGACAAGATTGTACATGGGATCCAGCTCCTCCTAGTAGCCCATCAGGCGGCGAGACTCCAGCAGGCGCTGGCCGCCCGTGGAGAGGAACGCTCGCATCAGCGTTCGGGTGGCGTAGACGGCGGTGAACATGGAGAGGGTCACACCGATGGCCAGGGTGACGGCGAAGCCCTTCACCACGCTGGCGCCGAAGCTGTTCCCGAACCAGTAGAGCACCGCACAGCTGATCAGGGTGGAGAGGTTGCCGTCCCGGATGGCGGGCCAGGCCCGGCTGAAGCCGCTCTCCACGGCCAGGCGCAGGGAGCGACCGGCCCGCAGCTCCTCCTTCATCCGCTCGAAGATGAGGATGTTGGCATCCACGGCCATGCCGATGGAGAGGAGGAAACCGGCGATGCCCGGCAGGGTCAACACCACGGGGATCAGCTTGAAGACGGTGACGTTCAGGGTGACGTAGAAGATCAGGGCGATGTCCGCCAGGAAGCCGGGCAGGCGGTAGAGGATCAGCATGAAGACCAGCACCATGACCAGGCCGATGATCCCGGCCCGCAGGCTCTGCTGCACCGAGTCCTGGCCCAGGCTGGCCCCGATGGTGCGCACGTCGATGACCTTCAGGGGCACGGGCAGGGCGCCGTAGCGCATCTGGATGGCCAGGCTCTCCGCCTCCTCCTTGGTGAAGTCGCCGGTGATCTGGCCGCTGCCCCGGATGGCCGCGTTGATGCGGGGAGCGGAGAGCACCTCCCCGTCCAGGACGATGGCCAACTGGTCGCCGATGTGCTCCTTGGTGTACTCGTAGAACTGGTCCGTGCCGTCGCTGGTCAGCTCGAAGTTGATCTGCCACTGGCCGTACTGGTCCTGGGTGGCCACCGCGTTGCGCAGGATGTCACCAGTCATGGCCGTCTCGAAGACCCGGTCCGGGTAGGGGATGGGGCGCTCTTCCATGAGCCCCTCTTCCATGGCCTTCTGGGCCTCGGCCACCGCGTTGGGCCGGTTGGTGGTGTTGATGATCATGCCCGACTGGAGGACAGCATCCCCGGGGTCCACGAACTCCAGCTGGCCCGTGGAGCGGATGGTCTCGATGGCCCGGTCCGGGTTCTTGATGCCCGGCAGTTCCACGATGATGCGGCGGTCGCCCTGGAGCTGGACGTTGGGCTCGGTCACGCCCAAGCCGTTGACCCGGCGCTCCACGATGAGCTTGGCCGTGCTCATGGCTCCCGCGTCCAGCGTCTGGTCAGGGGGCACATCTGCCTCCAGCAGGACCTGGGTGCCGCCCTTCAGATCCAGACCTAGGGTCAGGTTCTTCAGGTCTCGGGGCACATCGCTGTTCCAGGCCACCGCCTTTTCCAGCCAGGTGGGGTGGTCAACGGGCAGGGCGACGTAGAGCGAGAAGAGGAAAAGCAGGATGATTCCCGCCAGGACAGCGTTGTTGTGACGCATTGAGAAACTCCCTCACTGGATGAAAAGGGACAGAATGAAGAAATGGGATGGATGAAAACGGCGCCGTGGCGCTTCCAGAGGGGCAGCCTCAAGGGGGGTGGTCACGGCAGATTGAACCCTCTCAAACTCTGAAATTATAGGGTTAGGGGGATAGAGATGTCAAATTGCCCGGGAGGAAAACGAGTGGGGAAAACCGGGAAACGGAACCGAGCCTTCCAGGGGTGGCTCCTGTGGTATCATGGATGGCGGAAGCGCTCCCCCGATGCCTCCCAGCCTGCGGAAACCGAGTCAGACCAACGAGCCACGAAGGAGGAGAGCCATGAAACTGCAAGGCAAACGCATTGCCTATCTGGTGGGCCCAGGTTTCGAGGACCTGGAGTTCTGGGTGCCCCTCATGCGCCTCCAGGAGGAGGGCGCCCAGGTGAGGGTGGTGGGCCTCCGGGCCGGGGATGTCTACACGGGCAAGCACTGCCTGAAGGCCACCGCGGACGTGGGCTGCGACGACGTAGACCCGGCCGATTTTCACGGGGTGGTGGTGCCCGGCGGCTGGGCCCCGGACAAGCTGCGCCGCTACGAGGGGGTGAAGCGGCTGGTGCGGGAGGTCTACCAGGCGGGGAAGATCGTGGGGATGATCTGCCATGCCGGCTCCGTGGGCATCAGCGCGGACATCGTGGCTGGTCACCAGGCCACGGGCAGCGAAGGCATCAAGGACGACCTGATCAACGCCGGAGCCACCTGGCGAGACGAGCCCGCCTTCCGCAGCGGCAACATCGTCTGGGGCCGGGTGGTGGCGGACATCCCCGACTTCTGCCGGGAGCTGGTCAACGCCCTGGCGGAGTAGGCCAGGCTGGCAGGTCAGGGCGCCGGAGGGCGGAAGCCCGGCCCCACCACCGCGATGAGGATCAACGCGAAGACCGCGAAGATGGTCAGCTCCAGGATCACCCGCCGGGTCAGGTGACCGGCCAGGCCGTTCTGGGCCAGGCCCACCAGCAGGTAGAAGATGAGCAACAGCAGCATCCCCCCGGTGACGCCGGGCAGCAGCCAGTAGTTCAGGGCCCAGGTCATCTCCCCCAGGACCAAGCCCACGATGCCCGCGTAGGTGAGCACCAGATCCACCCGCTCCGTGGTGCTGCGCAGGAGCTCCACCGCCAGCAGGGCCGCTGTGGCCGCCACCAGCGTCCCCGAGAGGAGGCTGCGGGTGCGGGTCTGGTAGACCAGCAGGAAGAGGAGCAGGGCCGCGCCGTAGGCCAAGACGTTCAGGAGCAGGCGCCCTCGCCGGAAGCCCGGCGTCCCTGGCTCCACCGTGGCGTAGAGGCCGGAGAGGGCCAGGCCGAAGAGCAGCCCGGTCAGGAGCAGGCCCAGGATCTGGAGCAGCCGTCCTGGGGCCAGGGGCAGGAGCAGCACAGCCAGCACGGCCAGGGCCGCGGGCAGGGCCCAGAAGGCCCAGGTGCGCAGGGCCCCGTCCTCCCGCTGGCGCAGGAAGCGAGGGTGCAGCCGGATCACGCTCTCCGCGGCCGCGCCGCCCAGCAGAGCCATGAAGATGGCCATGATGGTAGTGTCGCTGATGACAATGCTCACCGGCGAGCCCAGGGCCCGGAACTCCAGGATGGCCGTGGGCAGCTGCAGGAGCAGGCTGACCGCCGCCCCGGCCACCACCGCCCAGGTCACCGCGCTGATGGCCTGGCGGTGATCCACCCTGGGTTGTTGCCTGCTTTGGTGGATGGGTATAAAATGTCTGCGTTGCCGGGCCCGTGGGGCCTGGAAGATCGTGGGTAGAAAACTCATGGCAGGATTGTACGACGCCTCCCAGGGCCTGTCAAAAACCATGTCTCGCTGCCACTTCGCGGATTTCCACATCACCATCACCGGCCAGGAACCCCCCTTCCACGTGAGCGCCCGCTACCGCCAGCGCGACGCGGCGGGGCGTTTCTACTCCCACGTGGAGCAGCCCCACTGGCAGGAGATCCTGGCCCGGCTGGCCCAGCTGGAAGTGGGGGAGGAGGTCCTGAACAGGGTGGGCGGGGATCTCTTCCAGGAGCTCTTCCAGGATGAGCTGTGGGAGCTCTGGCTCACCGCACGCGCGGACCTGGATCGCTCTCCGGAGGCGGGGCTGCGCCTGCGCCTCCAGGCCCACCCGCCCGGCGTGGCCGCCCTGCCCTGGGAGTGCCTCTACGACCCGGATCGCCAGCGCTCCCTGGGCGCCCACGCCCGCCTGGCCCTGGTGCGCACGGCCACCAGCATCCGCCACCTGGGCCACACCCGGGATCTCGCCGCGGACTTCCCCCTGAAGCTGCTCCTGGTGGCCGTGGAGGACCCCAACGGCCAGCTGGACGCCAAGGCCGAGGCCCGGCGCATCCAGGAACAACTGGACAAGCTGGGCCCCCAGCGAGTGGAGCTGACCCGTCTCCGGGGGCGGGTCCACCTGGCCCAGCTGCGCCAGGCCCTGCTGGAGAGCCAGCCGGACATCCTGCACCTGATCACCCACGGCGAACCGGACCGCCTGCTCCTCTGGGACGAGAGTGGGGGGCGAGAAGAGTGGATCCCGGCCAGCTCCTGGCAGGCCCTGCTGGAGCAGGCCGAGAGCGTGAAGCTGGTCCTCCTCAACGCCTGCCTGGCCGGCCAGCCCGACCCGAACACCCCCTTCGCCAGCGTGGCCCAGCGCCTGCTCCAGGCGGGTGTGCCCGGGGTCATCGCCATGCAGTTCCCCATCCCGGACCGGGCCGCAGTGGCCTTCGCCGGGCACCTCTACCAGACCCTGGTGAGCGGCCCCTGCCCCGGCGCAGTGGACCTGGCCGTGAGCCGGGCTCGCCACACCCTCTACATGGACGCCCCGGGCCGAGTGGACTACGCCATCCCTCTGCTCTGGCTCAACGCGGAGGA
>WGCB01000288.1 GCA_015494005.1 Caldilineaceae bacterium | reverse complement strand
GTGAGGGGTTTCTCCATGATGAGCAGGCGCACGAACTTGTTGCCCGAGCGGATGCGCAGGGTCTTGCCCGTGAGCTGGAAGCCCAGGCTCTGGAAGAAGCGCAGGGCGCCGGGGTTGAACTGCTCCACCCCCAGGCGAACCCGCTCCATCTTGGCCGTCTCGGCCAGCCAGGGCTCCAGGAGTTGCCAGGCCTCTGTGCCGATCCCCTGGCGCTGGAAAGGCTCGGCCACCATGAGCATGCCCAGGTAGGCCAGCCCCTCGTCCGGCCAGTTCAGGCGAAAGTCCACCAGGCCCACCAGCTGGGCCCCGGCTTCCGGGTTGCCCGGCTCCTTGGGCAGCAGGATGCCCAGGGCATAGCGGTTGACCTCCTGCTCGGCCGCCTCCAGGTCCCGCTGGGCCTGGTCCTGGGGCAGGGCAGGCAGGCCGTAGAGAGCCCAGTAGCCAGGCACCAGCTCGTAGACCCGCTGCAGGGCTGGGCCGTGGATCTCGGGGGAGAGGGGTTGGAGGGAGACGGTCATGGCTCCAGGGCCTGCACTTCCTGGCGCAGATGGGTCAACTGCTGCTGGGCCGTCTCCAGGTCCTGCTGGAGGGTGGCCAGCTTCTCCCGCTCCACCCGGACGAAGCGGGTGTAGGGGGCGATGGCCTCGTGGATGCGGCGCACGCTCTCGGTGAGCTCCGCTTCGAACTGCTGGGTGATGGCCGTGTCCAGCCGGCCCCGCAGATCGTTGATCCGCTCCCGGAGCTGGGCCTTGATCTTGGAGCGGCGGTAGGGCAGGACGTAGAGGCCCAGGGCTGCCACCGCGCTGGCCCCCAGGATGCCGGTGATGTCCAGGAGCGTGGTCTGGAGCAGGGCCACCAGGAGGGTCCCCAGCCCCAGGGCGCCCACCTCCACCGCCGCGGTCTGGATGATGGCCCGCTGCACCTCCTGGGCCAGCTTCAGGGCCTCCGCCTCCCGGTCGTAGCTGTTGACCACCTCCCGGGCGCTGCGGCCCACGTTGGCCAGCAGGTTCTGCCGGTTGAACTCGAAGTCGCTGCTCACCTGGCCCACCATGCGGTCCGCGTGCTGGCTGGCCCGGCGGTTCAGGAACTCCATCACCGCCTGCCACTGGCGGTAGTCCTTGTCGATCATCCAGTCGATGAGCTCGTTCACGTGGCGCTCGATCTGGAGGCTGGTGTCCCCCACCACCCGGCGCTCGAAGTCGCCCCGCAGCCGCTCGGTGTTCACCAGCTCGAAGAGGCGGGAGAGGCGCAGGGTCTCCTCGAAGAACTTGTCCCCCCGCTCGGCCATCTGGTAGAGGACGTTGTCGATGCGGCTGCGCTGGAACTGGAAATCGTGGCGCATGTCCGCCTGGTAGGCCTCCAGCTGCTCCTCGATGATGTCCAGGGTCTGGAAGTCGCCCTGGAGCAGCTCCTGGCGCTGGGCGATGACCTCCTGGTAGCGGCGCACCAGGTTGCCGGCCACGCCCAGGGGATTCTCCAGCTTGAGCCGCAGCCGTTCCCCGCTGTCCAGCCGGGAGAGGATGAACTCCTCCAGCTCCCCGAAGCGGCTGGCCACCCAATCCGGCTGATCGGCCAGAGGAGCGCCGGTCGCTTGGGCGGTCTGCTTGGCTCGCAGAGCCAGGCGGGCGCTCACCGGGAAGATGGGGGGCTCGGCGCCCAGGAGCTGGCGGGCGTTCTCCGCCACGAACTCCTGCACCGCAGTGCGCTCGTCGTCGCTCTCCAGCAGGTCCATCTTGTTGAGGACGATGACGATCTTCTTCCCCCACTGGCGGATCCGCTCCAGGAAGGCCCGCTCGCTCTCGCTGAAGGGGCGGTCCGCGCTGGTGACGAAGAGGACCAGGTCGCTTCGGGGCACGAAGTGTTCGGTGATCTGCTGGTGGCGCTGGATCACGGCGTTGGTGCCCGGCGTGTCCACCAGGTTCACCTCCTGGAGCCAGTCCACGGGCAGGCTCAGGGTGCGCAGCTCGTCCGGGCCTGGGCCGTCCTGTCGCTCGTCGCCGTGGCGGATGAGGTAGAGCTGGCTGGTGGTGGGGATGACCCCCTCTTCCAGGTAGCGGTCCCCGAGCAGGGCGTTGATCACCGCGCTCTTGCCCGCGTTGAACTCGCCCACGATAACCAGGAGAAAGAGCTCCTCTAGCTGGTGCAGGCTGCGCTGGATCAGCTCCAGGTCGGTCTGGGGCGCGTCCAGTCGGGCCAGGGTCACCTGGAGGATCTCCAGCAGAGCGCGTTCGCTGCGCAGGATCTTGTCCTGTTGTAGGTTCAGTAAGCGCTGCAATGGTCTCACCTTTCTCGGCCCGGGTCGGACGGGCCTGGGGCTATTTTAGCATAGGCCCAATCCCTGGGGCTAACCGGACCTTTCCCAGGCAGGTTGATTTTGGCCCAGCCCTGTACTACACTTTTCGTAGACCATCCAGGTGGGCATCAACGTTGTTACGTTGTCCAGCATGGAAAAGTTTCTTGACCCGTGAAACAGCCAGCGATCACAGCGAGGAGGTGAACCCATGAGTGTCCCCTTCATCCCCAACAAAACGGTGGAGGTGCCGGAGATCCCGTACCAGGAGCGAATGGAACTGCCCGCGGCGGAGACCGCGGTGATCGTGGTGGACATGCAGAACGATTTCGTCAAGGAAGGGGGGACGCTGGTGGTCCCCACGGCCATGGAGACGGTGCCCAACATCCAGCGGCTGCTGGAGCGGGCCCGGGCCGCCCACGTGCGCATCGCCTACACCCAGGACACCCATTTCCAGGGAGATCTGGAGTGGACCATCTGGCCCCAGCACTGCGAACGGGGCACCTGGGGCTGGGAGATTATCTCCGAACTGGCGCCCGAGACCGGGGATCTGGTCTGCGAGAAGGCCCGCTACGACGGCTTCTACGGCACCTGGCTGGAGCACTACCTGAGCCATGTGTGGCAGGTGAAGCAGCTGGTCATCGTGGGGACGGTCTCCAGCATCTGCGTGCTGCACACCGCGGCCTCGGCTGGCCTGCGCTGGTTCAAGGTGGTGGTCCCCGCGGACGGCGTCTCCGCGCTGACCGAGTTTGACCAGGCCCTCACCCTGCGCCAGGTCTCCTGGCTCTACGCCGGTCACGTGACCCGGAGCGTGGACGATATCACGTTTGTGGAGAGCCCGGCTTGAAAGCAAGACAGGCGTGATCGGCTGGGAGTGCGAGACTCGCCAGGGGATCTGCTCTCCGGTCTCGAATCTCTGCTCTCTTGCAGAAACAGAAAAGCTCCTGGAACCGTGCTGGCTTCCAGGAGCTTTGGTTTTTCATCGGTTTGTGGGCCCAGCTGGTCTGGGCGTGACCTGGGATGTCAGGCCACTTCCGGCTGCAGCAGGCCGTAGTTGCCGTCCTTGCGGCGGTAGATCACGTTGATGGTGCCGGTGTCCACGTTGTAGAAGACGTAGAAATCGTGCCCCAGGAGCTCCAGCTGTTCGACGGCTTCCTCCGGGCTCATGGGCTCCACGAAGAAGCGCTTGGTGCGAACGATGCGGGGAGCCTCCTCTTCCTCGGCCGCCATGGCCTCCTCGGCCAGGGTGGCGGCCATCTCTGCGGTGACGGCGTTGGCTGCGGCCGCCCGGCGTTTGCGCTGGAAACGGCGTCCCTTGAAGCGTTCGATCTGCCGGTACATCTTGTCGACGACCACGTCGATGGCGGCAAAGATATCGTTGCTGGATTCCTCCGCCCGCAGGATCTGGCCGTTGGACCAGATCGTGAGCTGTGCGGTATAGCGGTCGGTAGCGGCCCGGGTTTCGCTGTGGTTGAGCTCGACCCGGGCTTCCCGGGCCTGAGGCAGGTAGCGCTCCAGGCGCCCTACCTTCTTCTCCACGTACTCGCGAATCCAGTCCGTGATCTCGACGTTACGGCCGTGAATCAGCAATTCCATCTCCAGGTCTCCTTTCTGCACACCCGGGAAGGGTGTGGGTGGATAGGTGGACAAACACGAGACAGGTGCAGCGAAACACGTTGAGCGCACTTCCTGCCATTTTCTACGGCCTGCCATTTTCTACAAAATGTGGCGTCCCGTGTAAAAAGCAAACGGAGCAAAGCCGATGTTCAAGGTCCTGCCGATAGAGGTTTCCATCGGTACGATCCCAGCCATCGCTTTGCTCCTTTCTACCCGCATTGTAGCGCTGATCGGGGACCCTGTCAATCGGCGCGAAAGGGCCAGCCAGGGCCCGACACAGGGCTGCTTTCTGGAGGGTGTCTGCAATTTCGATCCGGTGGCGAAGATCCAATCCAGCGGAAAAGGACGTTTACTGGAATAGACCCAGCCCATGAAAAAGGATCGCATCAATGGCCAGGCCTCAGCCCGCTAACAGCTGGAACGACAGCGAACTCTACCAGGCATACCCCGTCCTCACCCAGATGCCCCGACTGCTCCAGGAGACGCTGCGCCACAACGCGCGCCGGGTGCATCTGGCGCCAGGCGCCCTCTTCTTTGACGTGGACCAGGCCTGCACGAGCTTCGTCATGGTGACCCGTGGGGTGGTGCGGGTCTTCAAGCCCGGGGAGGAGCGGGAGATCTTCCTCTACACGGTGGAGCGGGGGCAGAGCTGCATCCTCACGGTGAGCTGCCTGCTGGGCGACGCTCGCTACCCGGCCCGGGGCGTCGTGGAGGAGGAGCTGACCGGCTACGCGATCCCCCACAGCCTGTTCCTGGAGATGGTGGAGCGCTGCACGGCCTTCCGCCACTTCGTTTTCCACCTCTTCGGAGAGCGGTTGACCACCCTCATGGCTCTGGTGGAGGAGATCGCTTTCCTCCGGCTGGACCAGCGCCTGGCCCGGCTGCTCCTGCACAGGACGGCGAGCCAGGGGCAGCCCCTCCTGCACACCACCCACCAGCATCTGGCCGAGGAGCTGGGCAGCGTGCGGGAGGTGGTCAGTCGCATCCTCAAGCAGATGGAGATCCAGGGGCTGGTGCAGCTGAAGCGGGGGCAGGTGATGGTCCTGGACCGGGCCGGGCTGGAGCGTTTCGCCGCCTTGGAGGCATAGCCGGGGACCCAGCCCATCCCCTGGGTGACTCAAGTCACGGACGGCCGCGGCCCTCCCTGCTAGGATCAAGATGACCGCAGCGAGAGCGATGTCTTCCAGCGGTCGAGGCGTGAATTCGTTGGGTTCGAGAGGGCCTCGTTCATCAAAGGCCCTAGTTCATCAAAGGGAGGTGACAGAGATGTCGTGCAACGTGGGAACTGTGGATCGCACTCTTCGCATCGTGCTCGGTTTGGCCATCATTGCTGCAGGTGTGTACTTCCAGAGCTGGTGGGGCGCCGTGGGGATCATCCCCCTGTTCACGGCCGTGGTGCGCTGGTGCCCCCTCTACTCCATCATCGGCCTGAGCACCTGCTCCACGGAGCAGCAGCGGACGTGACTAAGGCGCCGGCCAGCGTCCCCAGAGTTGTCCCTCGTCGCCAGTGTCCATCCCCGACACTGGCGGTTTTTCTGTCCAGGGGAAGAGCCCTGGCCTCAGCTCACGCCGATGTCCCGTCGGTGGAAGCCCACCAGCGCAGCCAGGATCAACACCAGGGTGACGCCGATGAGAACGGCCACTCCGCCCCAGTCCAGGCCGTTGCGCAGGGGATCGTTGCCCACGTAGTGGTAGAAGAGGGAGAGCTTGCGGTAGGGGGCCAAGTTTTCGTTGAAGGAGCCGGTGGTGTTGAGGAAATAGCTGGCCACGGC
>WGCB01000287.1 GCA_015494005.1 Caldilineaceae bacterium | reverse complement strand
GAGATGTGTATAAGAGACAGCCCGCCAGGGCGTCCGCACCCCCGAGGAGTGGTACGGGTTCGCCGCCACCGGGGACGCCGCGGCCCGGCTCAACCGGCTGGTCACCCGGGCCCTGCTGGCCGCGGGGCTGCCGGCCTGGAGCATCCAGCCCAGCGTGGCCCTGCGCTGCCAGGACGGTCGCATCCTGGCCGGGCCGGAGGAGACAGTGTCCCTGGCCCTGGAGCGGGGGCTGATCCCGGTGGTCTACGGGGACGTGGCCCTGGACAGCGAGCGGGGCGGCACCATCGTCAGCACGGAGGAGCTCTTCCAGTGGCTGGCCCAACACCTGCGCCCCCAGCGCATGGTCCTGGCTGGCGAGGTGGCGGGGGTCTTCACCGGAGATCCCCAGCGGGATCCCCAGGCCCGACGCGTCCCGGTGATCACGCCGGAGAACCTGGCCGAGGTCCAGGCAGGGCTGGGGGAGAGCTTCGGCGCGGACGTGACCGGGGGCATGGCGGCCAAGGTGGCCCAGGCCCTGGAGATGGTGCAGCGCCAGCCGGGCCTGCGCATCCTCGTCTGCTCTGGCCTGGAGCCCGGGACTGTCCAGGCGGCCCTGAGCGATCCCAGCGCCGCGGTGGGGACGGAGATTCGGAGGACGCGAGGTTGATTGGTTGACCGGTGCATTGGTTGATTGGGTCAGGGAAAGTTCCAGATCGAAGACTAAAGATTGGGGCGCGTGGCGATTGGAGGGCAGCGAACGAAGATCCGCCCCGTGGGAACTCCCTTTGTCTCCCCCTCTCCTTGTCTCCCTGTCTGCTGCCTGTCATCTCGACACGCCCTCCCGCCAGCGCATGGCCAGGAGGATCTGCACCCAGTTGGCCAGGTAGTGGGCAACGATGGGGGTCAGCAGGCTGCCCTGCCAGAGGAAGAGGAGGCCGAAGAGGATGCCTGCCAGGCTGGCTCCGGCCATGCCCCAGAGGCCCTGGGGGCTGTGGAGCAGGCCGAAGAGGAGCCCCAGGCCCACCACCAGGCCGCTCACCGGCAGGATGGGCGCCAGCCCACCCAGGAGCAGGCTGCGAAAGAGCAGCTCTTCCAGGACCACCACGGGGATCAGGGCCAGGGTCACTAGGATGGCCTCCGTGCCGCCCCGGGGCACCACGTACTCGATGATGACTGTGGAGTAGAAGCGCTGGCCGGTGAAACGGATGACCCAGCGGGTGGTCAGGAAGAAGAAGAGCCCCAGGGCCAAGCCGATGCCCGCCCCTAGCAGCGCCTGGGTCACAGGCCGGGGCGCCACCCAGCCCAGCTGCTCCGGGGGCAGTCCGCTGAGCCGGCCCAGGAGCAGGCAGACCAGGATGAAGAAGAGGCGCATCATGTTCTCCTCGGGCAAGAGGAGCAGGTTGTGGTCCGGCCGCCAGACCCGGAGCAAGCGGGCAGTGGCGAAGGTGCCGTAGCCGATGAAGGCGGTCAGGGTGAGGGTGGCTGCCACGAACAGCCAGTAGTTGATGCCCATCCGTCATGGGTCCCTGTGGGGTGATCCGCGTGGACGAACTCCGGTTGCCGCCTGAGTGTACCGGGCCACGGCGTTCCTGTCCATTCTTTGCCATCCCAGAAAATTCTGCTATACTCCCAGCGCATGAAGGAGAACGCAAGCTCCTTCCGCAGCGGAGACAATGGCGTCTCCGCTTTTTTGTTGCCACTTTTTCTGGAGATCTCCGGGGCGACGGCTCCAGCCATCCAAAAGGCCCAATTCTTTTCACGCCTACCTTTCGAGGGTATAATTCGGCAGAAGCCGGGAACTGGGAGCCGGAAGCCGGGACGAACGAGCACACACGGAGACATGGGAAAAGCACGGGTGAAAGAGTGAGGGATGACAAGGGAAAAGAGGCGACAGGACAACCGGTTGACGGAATCTTCCCCCTGGCCTCAATCGACCAATTGCCAGATCGACCCAATCGACTGCTTTAGTTTTCAGTCGCCATGCATCCAATCTTCACTCTTTGGTCCTCCCCATCCCGTTCTCTGATCTCCAATCTCGCAATCTTCGCATCCCCCGCTCCCGATCTTCAATCTCTGAATCGTCTCTGAACCTTCGGTCTTTCCCCATCCACGCCAATCCGCCACAGGGATCCACCACAAATCTGTTACAAAGGAGTGCAAGATGACCTCACCCATGGGCTTCCTCTTCAACGAAGAGCACGAAATGGTGCGAAAGATGGTGCGCGAGTTCGCGGCCAAGGAGATCGCGCCCAAGATCAAGGAGCTGGACCGCAAGCAGCAGCATGACCCGGCGATCATCGCCAAGATGGCGGAGCAGGGCCTGCTGGGCATCTGCATCCCCGTGCGCTACGGCGGCCAGGGCATGGACTACATCAGCCTGGGCATCGTCAGCGAGGAGCTGGAGTACGTGGACACCTCGGCCCGGGTGGTCATGAGCGTCCACGTGGGGCTGAACAGCCTGGGTGTCCTCCAGTGGGGCACGGAGGAGCAGAAGCAGCGCTTCCTGGTGCCCCAGGCCCGGGGCGAGAAGATCGCCTGCTTCTGCCTGACCGAGCCGGACGCCGGGACGGACGTCCAGGCCATGCGATCCACGGCCCGGCGGGAGGGGGACCACTACATCCTCAACGGCGAGAAGGTCTGGATCAGTCTGGCCGACGTGGCGGACCACTTCCTGGTCTTCGCCAAGACGGATCCTCAGGCCGAGCCCCCCTACCGGGGCATCAGCGCCTTCATGATGACCCGGGACATGCCCGGGGTGACCACGGGCAGCTACCACGGCAAGCTGGGCGTGCGGGCCGGGAACACGGGCTGGGTCAAGATGGACGACGTGCCTGTGCCGGTGGAGAACCGCATCGGCGAGGAGGGCGAGGGCTTCAAGATCGCCCTGAGCTGCCTGGACAACGGCCGCTACACCGTGGCCGCCGGCGCCCTGGGGCTGATCCGAGCCTCCTTGGACGCCAGCGTGCGCTACGCCCAGCAGCGCAAGACCTTCGGCGTGCCCATCGCCCAGCACCAGCTGGTCAAGCGCATGATCAGCCTCATGGTCCAGCGCCGGGACGCAGGGGAGCTCCTGGTCTACAAGGCCGGTTGGATGAAGAACCAGGGACTGCGCAACAGCCGGGAGACCACCCTGGCCAAGTGGTTCTGCACGGACGCCAGCTTCGACAGCGCCGCGGACGCGGTGCAGATCCACGGGGCCTACGGCTACAGCGACGAGTACGACGTGGAGCGCTTCCTGCGCAACAGCAAGGGCGCAGTGATCTACGAGGGCACCCGGGAGCTGCAGCAGCTCCTCCAGGCGGACTACGAGTTCGGCTACCGCCGCTACCGGCCCCTGCGCTGCGAGCTGCCGGCCTACGATCCCGAGGAGTGGACCCGGGAGGCCTAGCCCTGGGCGATCCCACCGAGGTCCAGCAACCGGCTGGCAACAGGGGATCAACCCCAGGGCAATGAGCCGGGATATACTGGGAGCAGAGGGCGGTCGCGGCTCCCGGCTGGGCCGGGATGGAGCGGCCGGCCCGCCACGGACGAGACTGCCGATCCTGAGGAAGACGCCATTTTTTCAAGAGCCCACACGCTTTGAGGAGAACGCATCGTGAAAGTAGCTGTCTTGATCAAACAAACCCCAGACACTGCGGAGCTCCCCAAGGTCTCCCCGGAGGAGGTCCGCAGCGGTGACGTGAAGGCCACCATGGTCATCAACCCCTGGGACGAGTACGCGGCGGAGGAGGCCATCCAGCTGGGGGATCGCTTCGGCGCCAGCTCCGTGGCCATCTCCCTGGGCAAAGAGGGGGAGACGGACGCCCTGAAGCACGCCCTGGCCATGGGGGTAAACAGCGCCCTGCTGGTGGACGTGGAGGCCGCCCGGGAAGGGGACGTCTGGGCCGTGGCCACGGCCCTGGCCGCCGCGGTCCAGCACGAGGGGGACGTGGACGTGGTCCTGACGGGCAAGATGAGCGTGGACGGCAACAGCGGCGCGGTCTACACCGGCGTGGCCTGCAAGCTGGGCTGGAACCTGCTGGTGAACGTCACCAAGATCGTGGACATCGCCGACGGCGTGGTCACCGCGGAGCGCAGCTTCGAGGGAGGCCAGGAGACGGTCACCATGCCCCTGCCCGTGGTGATCAGCGTGGCCAAGGAGATCAACGATCCCCGCTACCCCAGCTTCATGGGCATCCGCAAGGCCAGCCGGGCCAAGATCCCCGTCCTCACCGCCCAGGAGCTGGGCCTGGAGTCCATCCCCCGGGCCGTGCGCTGGGAGAACCTGCGCAAACCCGAGGCCCGGCACACGGAGGTGCAGATCATCGAAGGCGAGACGGTGGAAGAGCAGGCCGCCAAGCTGGTGGACGCCCTGCTGGCCGAGAAAGTCATCTAGCCATCCCGGGCTTGCGACCGCAGGCCGTTTTACACATCAGGAGAGAACCCCATGTCTGTACTTGTGTGGATCGAACAGATCGATGGCCAGGCCGTCCACAGCTCGTGGGAAGTGCTGGGCAAAGGGCGGGAGCTGGCCGACAGCCTGGGCAGCCCCCTGGTGGCTCTGGTGGTGGGCCACGGGGTGGAGGCCGTCGCGGAGGAGGCTCGGGGCTACGGCCCGGACACGGTCCTGCTGGCCGATGACCCGGCCCTGGAGCGCTTCCGGCTCCAGCCCTACGCCGCGGCCCTGCAGGAGGCCATCCGCCGCGCGGACGCCTCGGTGATCCTGGCCAGCGCCACCACCAACGGCCGCACCTTGACCGGCCTGGTGGCCTGTCAGAACCAGGCGGGCCTGGCCCCGGACGCGGTGGACCTGCGCATCGAGGAGGGCAAGCTGGTGGCGGTGCGCTCGGTCTACTCCGGCAACATCCTGTCCGACATCTACTTCGATACCGACCAGCAGTTCGCCAGCGTGCGGCCCCGCTCCTTCCCCGCGCCGGAGGCTGGGGAGGCCCAGGGGGCCATCCAGCCCCTGCCCGTCCCGGTGGACGAGGGCCAGGTGCCGGAGAAGATCCTGGAGGTCAAGCCGGCGGACACCAGCGAGATCAGCCTGACCGACGCCCGCATCATCGTCTCCGGTGGGCGAGGCGTGGCCAAGGATCCGGAGCTGGGCTTCAAGCTGGTCTCCGAGCTGGCCGACGTGCTGGGGGCCGCGGTGGGCGCCAGCCGGGCCGCGGTGGACGCGGGCTACATCCCCTACAAGCACCAGGTGGGCCAAACGGGCAAGACGGTGAAGCCGGACCTCTACATCGCGGCCGGCATCAGCGGCGCCATCCAGCACCTGGCCGGCATGGGCCAGAGCAAGGTGATCGTGGCCATCAACAAGGACCCGGACGCCCCCATCTTCGAGCGGGCCAACTACGGCATCGTGGGGGATCTCTTCCAGGTGCTGCCGGCCCTGACCAAGGAGTTCAAGAAGCGGCTGGGCAAGGAGGAGAAGGAGTAACTGGCCGGATCCGAACGAAGCCATGACCCAGGGCGGCGCTGAGAAGCGTCGCCCTGTCGCGTCCAGCTCCCTGTGGGGACAAGGCTTGCCTTGTCCGCCCGGCATCCAGCCGGTTGCCTCCGCCCAGGGATTCGCGATACAATCACCCCGCCAGATTGCCCCCATCCCCTGGAACGCGGCGGATCATCCCGCCGTCGCCGCAAAAACCGTTCCATCCGTGCAATCTGTGCCATCGATGTACCGCCTTCCGTTTCCACAAGCATCCTCAACCCACCACAACGGAGCAGACGTCCATGCGCCCCACCCTTCGCTTTCTCGACGACGACCTGGTGCAGCAGATCATCCAGGAGGCCCTGCGGGTGCTCCAGAAGCACGGCGTGATGGTCTACCACCCTGAGCTCCTCCAGCGCATGGCCGACGCCGGCCTGCCCGTGGACTGGGAGAGCCAGACCCTCTTCATTCCGCCGGATCGGGCCCAGGCGGCCCTGGTGTCCGCGCCCTCCTCGGTCCAGCTCTTTGACCGCTTCGGCCAGCTCCACGCGGACCTGGGCGAGCAGCGGGTCCACTTCACCCCAGCCTCCTCGGCCCTCTTCATCCTGGACCACCGCACGGGCCAGCGGCGCAAGGCCACCACCCAGGATCTGGCCGAGTACGCCCGGGTGGTGAACGGCCTGGCCCACATCGCCTACCCCTCCACGGCCTTCAGCACCAACGACGTGCCCCAGGACATCGCGGACGCCTGGCGGCTCTACGTGCTCCTGGCCCACACGCCCAAGCCGGTGGTCTCCGGCGCCTTCACCCCCACGGGCATCCCCCGCATGGGCGAGCTCATGCAGCTCTTCCGCCGGGACCGGGAGGAACTGCGGCAGAAGCCCATGGCCCTCTTCACCGTCTGCCCCACCAGCCCCCTGCGCTGGAACGAGGACAGCAGCCAGAACCTGCTGGACTGCGTGGCCTGGGGCATCCCGGTGGAGTTCGTGCCCGTGGCCCTCATGGGGCTCATCAGCCCGGCCACGCCCATAGGCACGGTGGCCCTGCACACGGCCGAGGTGATCAGCGGGGTGGTCATGGCCCAGACCCTGCAGCCCGGCCACCCGGTCCTCTTCGGCGGGGCGCCGGCCGCCTTCCACATGCAGCTGACCACCAGCCCCATGACCGCGGTGGAGGCGTTGCGGGTCTTCGCGGCCTACGTCCAGGTGGGCCGGGCCCTGGAGCTGCCTACCCAGGCCTACCTGGGCCAGAGCGACGCCAAGGAGTTGAACATGCAGGCCGGGGCCGAGACCTTCGGCGGCATGGTCCTGGCGGCGCTGGCCGGGGTGAACAGCGTCTCTGGGCCGGGCATGCTCAACTTCGTCAACCTCTTCAGCCTGCAGAAGCTGCTCTTCGACGATGAGCTGGCTGCCCAGGCCCTCTTCCTGGTGCGGGAGATGGCGATGAAGGAGGATCTGCCCCTGGACCCCTTTGTGGAGACGGTGCGCCGGGAGGGGCACGTGCTCACCTGGGAGCACACCCTGGCCCACTGGCCCCAGGAGCTCTACCTGCCCGGCCCGGCCTACGACCGCACCGGGGAGGACCAGGCCAGCGCCCTGCCGGAGGAGCAGCGGAGCGAGGCCGGCCGCCTGCGCCACCTGGTGGAGGCGGCCATTGCCAGCTACCAGGGCCCGCCGGTGGAGGAGGCGGTGCACCGGGAGATGCGGCGCATCCTGCAGGCCGCCGCCGGGCCGGACGTGTCCCTGCCCGAGCTGAGCATCCCCGTGGCGGAGGCGGCCCGTCCCCGAACGCGCCGACGGCGTCGCGGGCGGTCCAGAAGGGGGTGAGGGGAGAAATCGATCGCAACGAAAACCAAACGTAATCCGAGACGTTAAATCGGGACATATAACCCGTAAATCGGGACATAAAAACGGAGTTTTTTTCTTGCGCGTTAGGAAATAGCATGCTATAGTGCGAACCGTGAACATTGGACAGTAGTCATCCCGTATAGTGAAGTAGGAATATCTTGTAATGCCAGATGTGATCGGCCAGGTCGATAGTCATGGTCGGGTTGCGCTGTCGACAGCTGCGTCCGTTGGGATATACTATCAGTTCATTGCGTAGTGTTTACTAGGAAGGTTTTTCATGATGCACTTAAGTGATAGGTCTGGGCTGAAAAGTTTCTATGCTAGAATGCTGATTCGCGCTGCAGAGACTTCCCCAGGAGATACCTTTAGCGAGATCGAAGCTGCTGTGCTCGAGGAAATGGAGAGTTTGGGTTTTTCAAAGGAGCGAATATCAGAACTCAAGAAGACCGTATCAGTGGATTCTATTGTGTTAAGTAGCGCTGGTGTTCTAAACCCACAATACCTTGAACGGGCAACTGGGAAGAAATTTTTCTTTTACTTGCTAGATGCACTATGGGGTCGATACCATATTCTCCAGAATCTGCTTCAAAAAATGCGCGGAGACATTGGACACTTCAGCCTATACGGCTCCCAGGACAATTTAATTACACTGTTCGGAACCCCTGACGAAGCAGACGAACTCAAAGCCGGCCTTGAAAAGCTCTATCTTGAGCCGATTTCTTTACCCGTTCGTGAGACTCTTCTATTCCATGGACATCGGAC
>WGCB01000286.1 GCA_015494005.1 Caldilineaceae bacterium | reverse complement strand
TCATCCCCGCGGCCGGGCCGTCTTGGGCGGTGAAGCTCCCCTCGTAGCTCAGGAACTGAACCACCGCGCCGTTGTTGTCCACCAGGGCCACCCCGTCCGGCGCGCCATTCTGGATCCCGGCGATGAAGAAGGCCAGGGTCCCGAAGCCGTTGTCCTGGTCCGGCAGGGTGCCGCTCAGGTTGACGGTGTTGTAGACAGTGCCACCGTTGCCGTTGTAGAGCACCAGGCTCCAGCCGCTCAGATCCGTGCCGGCCGGGCCGGCCACCTCGATGCCTTCGCCCGTGTCCGTGCCGCTGTTGTCGTAGTGCAGCTCATTGATGAAGACGCTCGTTCCGCCTGGGGCAGATGGGGGCGCGGCCGCAACCAGGCCTGCTCCCTGGCTGGCTAGCCCCAGCAGCAGAAAGAGCGCCAGAATGACGCCAGTCCAATGTACCCGATCTCTGTTCATCGCTTCTCTCCTTTGAGGATTGGAACTGTTGAGGGTTGAAACTTGAGGGTTGGAACTGTGAGGAACGCCATGGTGCCGATGAGATGCACCGGATAGGATGAAACCAGGCCTGCCTCGGTTGAAAGCAAGGATGATTGCGGTCGGTATCGGCTCTGGTGACAGAATGGTGCTGAGAAAAGGACGCGGGTGAGGTCGGATTGGCAGGCGCGTCGCCCCTCGGGTACTACGCGGTTTGGCGCACCAATTCAACGCTACCGGAGAGACGGCCAGTTGTCAAGAGCCAGCGGCTGACAATCAGGTTAAATGGCCGGGACCCATCCCCGCCCTGCCCCTGGGAGGCCCCAGGATGGGCGCGGCCGGGCCCAAATGTGGTAGAATAGGGCACCCGAGCACAGCGTTGTGCCATGGCTTCCCCAGTGACGGCGCCGGGGAGGCGGCCCCGAGAGGAAAGGAGCGAACATGAACGAGATCGCCACCAATTTCGGCTTTTCGGACTTGGATGTGATGGCCGAGACCGACCAGGAGGAGATGACCTACATCGCCGCCATCAGCCTGGCCTTGCGGGAGGAGATGCGCCGGGATCCCACGGTGCTGGTCATGGGCGAGGACGTGGGCGGCCAGTTCGGCGGGGCCTTCAAGGTAACCAAGAGCCTGGCCGAGGAGTTCGGCGACAAGCGGGTCATGAACACCCCCCTCTGCGAGCTGGGCTTCACCGGCATGGGCACGGGCATGGCCCTGATGGGCCTGCGCCCGGTCATCGAGATGCAGTTCGCGGACTTCATCAGCTCCGCCTTCGACAGCATCGTCCAGTTCGCGGCCACCAACCACTACCGCTGGGGCGCGCCTGTGCCCTGGGTCATCCGGGCCCCCTGCGACGGTGGCATCCGCTCCGGCCCCTTCCACAGCCAGAACCCCGAGGCCTGGTTCGTCCACACCCCAGGGCTGAAGGTGGTGGCCCCGGCCACGCCTGCCGACGCCAAGGGCCTGCTCATCGCCGCCATCCGGGACAACAACCCGGTGATCTACTTCGAGAGCAAGCCCCTCTACCGCTCCTTGAAGGGCTACGTCCCCGCGGGGGAGTACGTGGTGCCCATCGGCAAGGCCCGGCTGGCCCGGGAGGGGGAGGACCTCTCCATCATCGCCTACAGCACCCAGGTGCGGGAGGCCATGACCGCGGCCCAGCGCCTGGCCCAGGAGGGCATCGACGCAGAGGTGCTGGACCTGCGCTCCCTGAAGCCCCTGGACAAGGCCGCCATCCTGGAGACGGCGCGCAAGACGGGCAAGGTGCTCATCGTCCACTCGGCCAACCGCCTGCTGGGCGTGGGCGCGGAGGTGGCCGCCCTCATCGCGGACGAAGCCTTCGAGTGGCTGGACGCTCCCATCCAGCGCCTGGGCGGGCTGGACACCCCGGTCCCCTTCAGCCCACCCCTGGAGGACGCCTACCGGCCCGACGCGGAGAAGATCTACCAGGCCGCTGTGGAGCTGGCCGCCTACTGAGCCCATCCACCGCCCCGACCGAGCACACCGGCATGAAACTGGCCACCCTCTGCTACGTCAAGCAGGACGGAAAGACCTTGATGCTGCATCGCATCAAAAAGGCGAACGACATGCACGCCGGGAAGTGGAACGGCCTGGGCGGCAAGCTGGAGCCCGGGGAGACGCCCGAGGAGTGCGCCATCCGGGAGATCCGGGAGGAGAGCGGGCTCACAGTGCGCAACCCTCGGCTCCACGGCATCATCACCTTCCCCGCCTTCGACGGGGTGGACGACTGGTACACCTACCTGTTCACCGCCACGGACTTCCAGGGCCGGCTCATCGACTCGCCCGAGGGCGTCCTGGCCTGGATCGACGACCGGGAGCTCCTGGAGCTGAACCTCTGGCCCGGGGATCGCATCTTCCTGCCCTGGCTGGAGCGCCCGGGCTTCTTCTCGGCCAAATTCATCTACGAACAGGGGCAGCTCATCCGCCACCAGGTGATCTTCTACCTGCCCGATGGCCAGATCCAGGAGGAGAAGGGCCTCCATGCCCCTGTACCCTAGCCCTGTAGCCTGGCAGGGCTAGCTAGCGGACCATCACCCACCAGCAGAAAGCATCCACGCCATGAACGCATTGACAATTTTGGGCAGAAGCCTGCGCGGCTGGCTCCTCCGGCGACACCCCCTGGCCGCCGGCGAACCCGCCCTGGCCAAGGAGGAGGGCAAGGCCCAGAGCAGGACAGGGCAATCGGGCGGAAAGGAACAGGAATCCGCCCGCTACCGCCCCTTCCGGGCCGAGCAGCACGAGTTCGTGGTCATCGGCTTGGGCCGCTTCGGGACCTCCGTGGCCACCACCCTGGTCAAGGCCGGCCGCAACGTCCTGGCCATCGACGCCAGCAAGGAGCGGGTCCAGGAGCTGAGCACCGTGCTGCCCCACGTGGTCCAGCTGGACGCCACCAACATCGAGGCCCTGCGCCAGGTGGGGGTGGAGAGCTTCGACACGGGCCTGGCCTGCATCGGCACGGACTTCGAGGCCAACCTCCTGGCCACGGTGCTCCTGCGCCAGCTGGGGGTCAAGCGGGTGATCACCAAGGCCCGCACCCGCACCCAGCGCAACATCCTCCTCACCGTGGGCGCGGACGAGGTGATCCTGCCGGAGCACGAGGCCGGCCGCCGCCTGGGACGCAAGCTGGCCGCGGGGCATCTGGTGGACTTCCTGGAGGTGAGCAAGGATGTGGGGGTGGTGGAGTTCCTGGCCCCACCCAGCCTCTGGGGCCGCACCCTCTCCGAGTGCGAGCTGCGCCAGCGCTACCAGCTGACAGTCATCGCCATCCGGCGAGGGGACGATCTGATCGTCAGCCCCAGCGGCAACTTCCGCATCGAGGAGGGAGACATCCTGGTGGTCCTGGGGCGCATCGAAGACGCGGAGCAACTGCGAGAATGAGCGGAAAAATGAACGAGACGGTTCGCATCCTGGACGTGGCCCAGGCCCAGGCATCCATCCTGCGCCGCCGGGCCTGGGACGAGTTTGCCGTGCCCGACAGCCTGTTGGAGCGCAACCGGGCCATCTTTGGCGAGCCCATCGGCCCGGACGAGGCGGTGCGGCGCATCCTGGCCGACGTGCGCCAGCGAGGGGACGCCGCGGTGCGGGAGTGGACGGAGCGCATCGACGGGGTTTCCCTGCCCGCCCTCCAGGTCTCCCAGGAGCAGCTGGACCAGGCCTGGGAGCAGGTGGATCCAGCCGTGCGGGAGGCCCTGGTCCTGGCCGGGGAGCGGGTGCAGGACTTCCACCGCCGCCAGCCGGCCTTGAGCTGGATCCACAACGGGCCGGACGGCACCCTGGGTCAGCTGGTCCGCCCCATCGACCGGGTGGGGGTCTACGTGCCTGGGGGCACCGCGCCCCTGCCCAGCACCCTGCTCATGACCGCCATCCCCGCCCGGGTGGCCGGCGTGCCCCGGGTGGTGGCCATCACCCCGCCCCAGCGGGAGACGGGCCTGCCCCATCCGGTCACCCTGGCCGCGGCCCGGGTGGCCCAGGTGGACGGGGTCTACATCGCCGGGGGCGCCCAGGCCATGGCCGCCCTGGCCTTCGGCACGGAGAGCATCCCGGCGGTGGACAAGATCTGCGGGCCGGGGAACCTCTTCACCACCCTGGCCAAGCGTCAGCTCTTCGGTCTGGTGGGCATCGACGGCCTGCCCGGCCCCACGGAGACCCTGGTCATCGCCGACGCCAGCGCGGACCCCAGGCTGGCCGCCGCGGACCTCCTGGCCCAGGCCGAGCACGACATCCTGGCCAGCGCCATCCTCCTCACCCCCAGCCGGGCCCTGGCCGAACAGGTCCAGGCCCAGGTCCTGGCCCAGATGGAGGCCCTGAGCCGGAGCGAGATCATCGCCGCCTCCTTCGCCAACAGCTCAGGCATCGTGGTCACCGAGAGCCTGGAGCAGGCCTTCCAGCTGGCCAACGCCTACGGGCCGGAGCATCTCTGCCTGCTGGTGGAGAACCCTTGGGAGCACCTTTCCCAGGTACGGAACGCGGGGGGCGTCTTCCTGGGGGAGGAGAGCTTCGAGGTGCTGGGGGACTACGTGGCCGGCCCCAGCCATGTGATGCCCACCGGGGGCACGGCCCGCTTCGCCAGCCCCCTGAACGTCACCGACTTCGTGAAGATCGTCAGCGTCATCGGCCTCAACCCGGAGGCAGTGGCCCGGATCGGTCCGGCCGCGGAGACCCTGGCCCAGGCCGAGGGGCTCACGGCCCACGCAGCGGCGGCGAGGCAGCGACGCCAGCGCCGGTCCCCGGAGCAGCCCAGCACCCCATGAGCCAGCCACCGGATCGCCTGCAGTCCCTCCTCAACCCCCACATCACCCGGCTGGAGGAGTACACCCCCATCCAGCCCTTCGAGGTGCTGAGCCGGCGCCTGGGCCTGCCCGCCAGCCAGATCGTGAAGCTGGACGCCAACGAGAACCCCTACGGCCCCATCCCCGAGGTGGCCGAGGCCCTGGCCGAGTACGCCCACTACCACATCTACCCGGACCCCCAGCAGGAGGAGCTGCGGGAGGCCCTGGGCCGCTTCCTCCAGGTGCCCCCGGCCCACATCCTGCCCGGCCACGGCGCGGACGAGCTCCTGGACCTGCTCTGCCGTCTCTTCCTGGGCCCAGGGGATGGCATCGTCAACTGCCCGCCCACCTTCGGCATGTACCGCTTCGACGCCCGGCTTCAGGGTGCAGCCGTGGTGGACGTGCCCCGGCGACCGGATCACAGCGTGGACGTACCCGGGATCCAGGCCCTCCTCCAGGAGGAAGACCCGGAGCGGCCCCGGCTCAAGCTCCTCTTCCTCACCTCGCCCAACAACCCCTCGGGCACCTGGCTGCCGGACGCGGATCTGCGTTCGCTCCTGGCCCTGCCGGTGATGGTGGTACTGGACGAGGCCTACGTGGAGTTCGCGGAGCATCCCAGCCGGGCGCCCTGGGTCCTGGAGCACCCCAACCTGGTGGTCCTGCGCACCTTCAGCAAGGCCGCGGGGATCGCCGGCCTGCGCCTGGGCTACGGAATCTTCCCCGAGTGGCTCCTGCCCCACCTGTGGAAGTTCAAGCAGCCCTACAACGTGAACGTGGCCGCCACCGTGGCCGGGCTGGCCAGCCTGCGCCACGTGGAGAAGATCCAGGCGGTGGTGGCCAAGCTGAAGGCGGAACGGGAACGCCTCTTCCAGGCTCTCCAGGCCATCCCCCACCTGCGCCCTGTTCCCTCCCAGGCCAACTTCATCCTCTGCCGAGTGGAGGGCCGGGACGCCGCGGCCCTGAAGCAGACCCTGGAACAGCGGGGCATCCTGGTCCGCTACTACCGCAAGCCCGGGCTGGAGAACTGCATCCGCATCTCCGTGGGCCGGCCGGAGCAGACGGATCGGCTCCTGGAGGCCCTGCACGCCCTGGCCTGAAGCGAATCCGCCTCCCCCCGTCACAGCCAGGGGACGTCCGGAGCGGCCCGCTCGGCTCCCCGCAGGATCACCGCGAAGGGCACCCCTTCCCCTCGCCAGTGCTCCACTGCATCCTCCAGGATCTGCCGGGCCATCTGCCACTCCTTGGGGCGGCGGCGGGCAAACTGGATCGCGTGGTCGTAGAGGAGCAGGTAGCCCTTGGCCGGGACCCAGGAGAGGTCCTGAAGCAGCTCGTCCAGGGCGTCCCAGTTGTGGCCGAAGTAGTCCGGGAAGTCCATGGCCCGGGCGATCTCGGCCAGGAAGCTCGCCTTGTCCGTGACCCGGCGACCGTCCAGGTGGAAGCCACGCCAGC
>WGCB01000285.1 GCA_015494005.1 Caldilineaceae bacterium | reverse complement strand
GCTGTGGGCGGAGGCGGCGTGTCCGTGGGGGGCGGAGGCTCCGTGGGCGTGCCGGTGATCACGGGCTGGGGCGCGGCCTCCAGGAAGGGGCCGCTGCCGGTGACGGTCAACAGACCGGCGATGAGCAGGGTCAGCGCGATGGCCAATCCCAGTCTGGCGGAGAACAGTTTCATGGACAATGCTCCTTTGTGCTCGAAGAAGAGGCGGTACTGCTGGATAGAGTTCAACTGCCAAGGCAGGAAGTGCGCTTCTGAAGGAGACAAGCCTGGGACGGCGTCTTGTCAGCGGGGGGACGTTCGGATCTGGGCAGAATGCCCACAGGATCGCCGAAAAGGGGGTTTGCAGAAACGCAGGGCTCAATGCCCTGCGTTTCTACACCATCTTCGGCCAGGAAGGCTCCGGGTCGAGATGGGTGCATGGTCCGTCCGGGGCGGGGAGCGAGACGCACGCGTTGAGCCAGGGCTCGTCTCGGCTACTTCGTCTCCCGGTAGATCACGTGCCGGCGGACGATGGGATCGTACTTGCGCAGCTCCAGGCGCTGAGGATCGTTGCGCCGGTTCTTCTGCGTGAGGTACATGTGGGTGCTCTCGGTGCTGCGCAGCTTCACCAGCACTCGGGGTCCTTTCTTCGCCATGGGTATCTTCCTTTCCTCTCAAACGTTTCTGCCCAGAGTTCGCCCCTGGGCTCCAGGAAGCCCAGGGGACGAAAAGGCCTTTTTCAGCTGAGACAGTATACCTCAAAAGGGTGGACTTTTGCAAACCAAATTGAGACTTTCCCTGCATGGATCTTCCGTTAGTCACCTCCCTGGCGTGTCGCGTTCCCGCCGTTGCTGACGATGGGCAGGAAGAGCTGCTGCTGGGCGGACGGCTCCTCTCCCGGGGCTAGTCGGCCGGTGATGGGCCCGTACTCCAGACGGCGGCCGCTCACCTCCACCTCCTCCAGCCAGTAGCTGTAGGTTCGACCTGGCTCCACCTGGGGATCCAGGAAGGAGTAGCTCGCACCCTGGCCCTTGCCTTCCGCCAGGATGAGCTCCGGCGTGATGCGCTGGGCGTTCTCTCGCTGGCCGTCGGCGCTGCGCCAGAGGTGGAAGCCCCAGGTGTCCACCTCGGCCCCGGTGACCCAGCGGACCAGCAGGCCCTGCTCCTGGGCCTCTGCGGTGAAGCTGAGCAGATCCACCGCAGTGGGGTCGTAGGGGTGGACCACCGTGTTGCTGTCCGTGGGCGGCGTGTCCTCGCTCTGGACGGTGGCCGTGTTGGTGATGGTGGTGTTCTGGCCCACGCCCGTCACCTGGACCGCGAAGACCACGGTGGCGGACTGGTCCGGGGCCAGGCTGCCCAGGTTCCAGATCAGGGGATCCGGTCCGCTGGCCGGACTGGGCGTGGCGCTGTTGGTCCGGTAGCTGGTCCCGGTGGGGATGCTGTCGGTGATCACCAGGCCGGTGGCGGTCACCGTGCCCGAGTTGCGGATGGTCAGCTGGTAGGTGATCACGTCCCCGGGCATGACGGTGCTCCCTGGGCTCGGGGTGGCGCTCTTGACGATGGCCAGCACCGGCTTGCCCAGCTCGGTGACGGTAGGATCGTTGCGGTCCGGCGTCTCCGGGTCGTCCGTCACCCGGTCCAGGGTGTCGGTGCTGCTGACCACTCCCTGGTTGGCCACTCGATCCACGCCCTCCGGCAGGGGATCGTGGATGGTCACCCGGAAGGAGAGGGTGGCCGACTCGCCCGGTGGGATCTGGTCGACGATGGCCACCACCTGGCTGTCGCCGGCGCTGTTGCCCGAGGTGACACTGCCCGGCTTGTCCAGCTGCACGGACCCGACCACCAGGCTCGTGTTGGGGTCCGGCGTGTCCCGGAAAGTGACCTCCGTGGCCGTGACCGTGCCCACGTTGGCGATGGTCACCTGGTAGAGGAGGACATCGCCTGGGGAGGCCGCGCCGTTGCCGTCCTGGTCCGTGTAGAGGGCGTCGGTCTTGTAGGCCGCCAGGATTGGCGTCTCGCCCACAGTGGTGCCGGTGGGATCCGTGACCACCGGGGTGCTCGGGTCGTCGGTGGAGCAGGAGGGGATGTTGTCCCCGGTGCAGACCGCCTGGTTGTAGAGGCGATCCACGCCCTGGGCCAGGGGATCGTTGACCGTGACCCGGTAGCGCACGGTGACTGTGGCGCCGGGTTGCATGTTGCCCACAGCCACCACCACCTGGCTGTCCCCGCTGCTGTTGCCCTGGGTCACAGTGCCCTGGCTCGTCTGCACCGAGCCCACCACCAGGGTGGTGTTGGCGTCCAGGCTGTCGGTGAGCACCACGTTGAGGGCCAGACCGTTGCCTTCGTTCTTCAGGACGACCTGGTACTCCAGGGTGTCCCCGGGGTTGACGAATCCGTCCCCGTTCACGTCCACGGCCAGGCTGTCCGTCTTGTTGGCCGTCACCTTGGGTGTGGAGGTCAGCGGTGTGCGGGTGGGATCGTCCGGCGACGGCGTGTCCGGGTCGTCGGTGAGCACCGCCGGTGTCTCGTCGCTGACAGTCACGCCCTGGTTGGCCACCTCCGTGACGTTGGCCGGCAGGGGATCGTCGATGGTCACCCGGAAGGTGATGGTCACCTGGCCATTGGCCGAGAGCGTTGGGATCTCCACTCGCACCGTGCTGTCGCTACCGCCGTTGCCGGTCACCACCGTGCCGTCTGTGGTGGTCACCGAGCCAGGGACCAGACGGGTGTTGCTGTCCGGCACGTCCTGGAAGACCAGGTTGTGGGCCGGGTCCAGGCCGGTGTTGGTGATCACCACCCGGTATTCCAGGGTGTCCCCGGCGCTGGGGATGCCGTCCCCGTCCGCGTCCACGGCCAGGGAGTCCCGCTTGGTGCTGGCGAGGACCGTCTGGATGCGATGGATGCCCATGTCCAGGGTCAGGTCCTCGTCGCCGCCGGTCAGGGAGCCGGTGGAACCGCTCTGGCCCGTGGCGGGGTCGGCGTCCGAGTCCAGGGTGTCGTCCCCGGCGTTCTGCTGGGTGACCTTGTAGCCGCTGGGCAGGGTGTTGAGGTCGAAGACCACGTAGTAGTCGCCGGGAGGCAGGTTGTCGAAGAGGTAGAGGCCGTTGACGTCGGTGGTGTCGGTCATGGGGATGCCGGGGCTGACCTCCACGGGCTGGCCGGTGGCCGTGTCGTAGAG
>WGCB01000284.1 GCA_015494005.1 Caldilineaceae bacterium | reverse complement strand
TCCTGGCCCTGCTCATCGATGAGCGCCCGGAGGAGGTCACCTACTTCCGCCGGGCCGTCCAGGCGGAGGTGCTGGCAAGCTCCAGCGACCAGCCCATCCAGTCCCACGTGCACCTGGCCGAGCTGACCATGGCCCACGTCCGCTGCGAGCTGGAGTGCGGCCGGGACGTGGTGGTCCTGGTGGACAGCATCACCCGGCTGGTGCGGGCCTTCAACCTGCGGGGCCGGGGCTCCGGACGCACCCTCTCCGGCGGCGTGGACTCGGAAGCCCTGGAGATCCCCCGGCGCTTCTTCGGCCTGGCCCGAAACGTGGAGGGGGGCGGCTCGGTGACGGTCATCGCCACGGCCCTGGTGGAGACCGGTTCCCGCATGGACGACTACGTCTTCCAGGAGTTCAAGAGCACGGGCAACAGCGAGATCGTCCTGGACCGCAGCCTGGCCGAGGCCCGGATCTTCCCGGCCATCAACATCCTGGCCAGCGGCACCCGCAAGGAGGAGCTGCTCTACACCCCCGAGGAGATGGCCCGGATCGTGGCCCTGCGCCGCTGGCTGGCCCAAGGGTCACCGAAAGCTGCCATGCGGGGCCTGCTCAAGCTGCTCCAGAGCACCCAGAGCAACGAGGAGCTGCTACAGCGCATCAAGCCAGCCCGCCGGTGAAGCGGGCCATGCCGGCACGAAGGCTGGCCGGCGCCCCGCTATTTGGGCCATTTTTTCGGGCCTTGACAACCTCTGGAAATCGGTGTATACCTTAGCCATCGTGTTTCACCCCCGTCGTCCGTCCAGTTTCCGGCGCTAGCGAACCGGTCCCCGAAGGCTGGCGTTTTTCTTGGCCGTCCTCCTTTACCGGTTTTGCTGCCCAGTCCGTGCGTTCCCCCTCAGCCTGTTTTTTTGACCCGTCTCCCGATCGTTCTGTCATCGTGTGGTCCCCTCTGAGCGGCTCACCGCCCGGGCGTGGCACCCTGTGTCTCCCTGCCCTGGGATCGCCGCAGCGAAATTCCCCTGCACCTCGCCTTGCCCTTCTGCACCGTTCAGGACGTGTTCTCACACCCCATACCCACAGGAAAGGAGACCCAGATGTTCCAGAGGCTCGACAAACAGATGCGTAAGAAAGTCCGGGAAATGCTGCGATGGGCGTACGATTTCGATCCCAAGGATCCCCTGTTCGGCCTGAAGAAAGAGGAGCTGCGAGGGCCCCGCATGAGCCGCCGGGCCGTGCTGCGCTTGATGGCCGCCGCTGGCATCCTGACCATGACCGACGTGCTGGCCGCCTGCACGGCCCCCGCGCCCCCCACCGCCGGGGAAGAGGCCGGCCAGGCCCCGGCTCCCCAGGAGGCGGCCCGGCCTGGCGGTGAGCTGCGAGCTGGCTGGGCAGGAACCGGCGAGATCCGCACCCTGGATCCGGCCCAGATCAACCAGGTGCTCCAGTTCCAGATCACCTCCAACGTGCTGGGCGGGCTGACCCACATCAACCCGGACCTGGTGGCGGAGGGGGATCTGGCCGTGGACTGGGAGCCGTCGGACGACGGCCTGGAGTGGACCTTCCATCTGCGGGAGGGGGTGACCTTCCACAACGGCGATCCCTTCAGCGCGGACGACGTGATCTTCACCTTCAACCGCTCCAAGGACCCGGAGCAGTCCATCCACTCCCGGGTGCTGGCCAACATGGAGGAGATCCAGAAGATCGATGACCTGACCATCAAGATCATCCTCGCCAAGCCCCAGGCCTCCTTGCTGGTGAAGACCCTGGAGCGCTCCAGCGGCCGGGCCATGACCATCGTCAACAAGCGGGCCCTGGAGGAGATGGGCACGGAGCAGTACGGCCTCACCCCGGTGGGGACCGGGCCCTTCAAGGTGGTGGAGCATCAACTGGGCCAGGGCGTGGTCCTGGAGCGCTTCGAGGACTACTACGACCCGGAACGGCCCAAGCTGGACAAGGTGACCATCATCCCCATCCCCGAGCCGGAGCCCCTGGCCGCGGCCATCGAGGCCGGGGACATCCAGCTCATCGGCGGGAACGCGCCGGCCGCGGAGCTCATCGACCGCTTCGAGTCCAACCCGGATCTGGTGGTCTCCCAGATCACCGGGCCGGGCTTCCAGGCCCTCTGGCTCAACCCCCATCGGGAGCCCTACGTGGTCCCGGACTTCAACAAGCCGGTGGAGGAGCTGAAGAAGGAGCCGGGCTTCATGGTGCGCCTGGCCATCGCCAAGGCCATCGACCGGGAGGATCTGATCAAGCGGGCCCTTTTTGGCCGAGGTCAGCCCGCCTTCGGGACCATCAACCCGGCCATGCGCTTCTTCTTCGACACGGGCATCAACGACACCAGCGAGCAGCGCTTCGACCTGGCTGAGGCCCAGCGGCTCCTGGCAGACGGCGGCTACCCCAACGGGGAGGGTTTCCCGCCCTTGAAGCTCATGGTCACCCCGGCCGGCAAGCGGGAAGGGGAGATCCTGGTGGACATCCTCAAGAAGAACCTGAACATCGAGGTGGAGCTGGACATCAAGGACTTCCCGGTGATGATCGACCTCTTCGACAGCATGGACTACGACATGCTGCGCATCGGCAGCGGCGGGGACTACGACCCGGACGACGCCCTGGTGGACTGGATGCAGACCAGCTCCAAGTTCAACGGCCCCAACCGGCCCGAGGACATGCCCTTCGGCTACTTCTCCGACGCGGAGGTAGACGAGCTGGTGGAGATGGAACGGGTGGAGACGAACCTGGACAAGCGCAAGGAGCTGGTCCAGCGGGCCAACGCCATCACCTCCAACAAGGTGGCAGCGGCCTTCCTCTTCCACCCGCTGGATATCCTGGTCTATCGCAAGGAGGTCAACTACCCGGCCGTGAGTCGCATCCCCGGCCTGGTGGACCTGGACCGGACGACGATCGAAGGGTGAGTAGGGGGAGGTTAGGAGACTAGGAGATTGGGTGATTGGGAGATTGGGGGTAGCGTCAGGGTGATGTGGGCGTCTCTCCTACTCTCCCACTCTCCAGTCTCCAATCTCTCCAATCTCTGCTCTCTCCAATCGCCAATCTCTACTCTCCATTCGCCCAATCCACCCAGCCAGCCACCCAACTATCCAGCCACCTACCATGACACGCTACCTGATCCGACGCACAATCTCAGCCGTCATCGTCATCTGGGCCGTGGCCACCCTGGTCTTCTTCATGCTGCGGGCCGTGCCTGGGGATCCCTTCCGGGCCATGCTGGCGGACGTGGATCCCCAGGCCGCGGACGAGCTGCGGCGCAAGTTCGGCCTGGACCGCCCCATGTACATCCAGTACTTCCTCTGGATGGGGCGCATGGCCCAGGGGGATCTGGGCAACTCCATCTACGGCAGCAACGTCTCGGTGAGCCGCATCATCGCCGAGGCCTTCCCCCGCACCCTCTCCCTGGCCGGGCTAGCCTTCGTCATCTCCCTGATCCTGGCCATCAGCGCTGGCATCGTCTCCGCAGTGCGCAAGAACTCCGCCCTGGATCACGCCTTCACCTTCTTTGCCTTCCTGGGCCTGAGCATGCCCGATTTCTGGCTGGGCATCCTGCTGATCATCGTCTTCGCGGTGAACCTCCAGTGGCTGCCAGCCATCGGCTACGTGCCCCTCTCCAAAGGATTCTGGCCCTGGTTCTCCCACCTGATCCTGCCGGCCATCGCCGCGGGGACGCCATTCTCCGCCATCGTGGCTCGGATGACCCGCTCGGCCATGCTGGAGGTGCTGAACTCCGAGTACATCAAAGTGGCCCGGGCCAAGGGGCTCACGGAACAGAGCATCGTCTTCCGGCACGCCCTGAAGAACGCCCTGATCCCGGTGGTGACGGTCATGGGCATCGCCTTCGCCCTGCTCATGTCCGGCGCGGTGATCGTGGAGAACGTCTTCGCCATCAAGGGGCTGGGCCGGGTGCTCATCCAGGGCATCCTGAACCGGGACTACCCGGTGGTCCAGGGGGCCATCCTGGTGGTCGCGGTGATCTTCGTCTTCACCAACCTGCTGGTGGACGTGCTCTACACCGTCATCGACCCCCGCATCCGCTACGAGGGGTAGCTTCCCCTGCCTGGCGGCCTTGCGCGGGGACGGGCAGCTCGCCATGCAGCTTCGCCCAGTCAGCCTCGCCTATTCAACGAGGAGAAGCCCTTGACCGAAACCACCGACTCCCTGCCCCTGCCGGGCAGCCTGGTCGAAACCACACCCCGCCGCCGCTCCAGCTGGGGTTGGCTGCGAACGCTGTGGCGCAGCAAACCAGCCGTCCTGGGGCTGAGCTTCCTGCTCCTCCTGGTGATCGGCGCCCTCTTCGCGCCGGCCATCGCCCCCTACGATCCCAACGCCCAGGACTTCGAGTTCCTGGAGGCGCCCTCCCTGGCCCACCTCCTGGGGACGGACGACCTGGGCCGGGATCTCTTCAGCCGCATCGTCTTCGGCGCCCGCATCTCCCTCTTCGTGGGCGTCTCCACCGTGCTGCTCTCCTCGGTGATCGGCGTGTTCCTGGGGCTCCTGGCCGGCTACTACGGCGGCTGGATCGACAACATCATCATGCGCTACATCGACCTCCAGTGGGCCTTTCCCAACTTCATCATCGCAGTCTACCTGGTGGCCGTCTTCGGGACAGGGCTGGAGAACGTGATCATCGCCGTCACCCTGGCCTTCCTGGACGATTTCGCCCGGGTGGTGCGGGGCATGGTTCTCTCCATTCGGGAGCGGGAGTACGTGCTCTCGGCCCGGGCGTTGGGGGCATCGGATGCCCGCATCCTCTGGCGGCACATCCTCCCCAACGCCACCGCGCCGGTCATCGTCCAGGCCACGGTGAGCGTCTCCTACGCCATCCTGGCCGAGGCCGGCCTCTCCTTCCTGGGCCTGGGCGTGAAGCCCAGCACCCCCACCTGGGGCCTGATCCTCAGCGACTCCCGAACCTTCATCTCCCGGGGCTGGTGGCTGGCGGTCTTCCCCGGCCTGGCCATCACCCTGACCGTGCTCAGCATCAACTTCCTGGGGGATGCGCTGCGGGACATCTTCGACGTGCGGGAATACGAACAGGAAGAAGGAGGTCACTGATGGAGCTGCACACTTTCTCCATCGCCGCCCACGACCCTCGGGAGGGGAGCTTCGGGGTGGCGGTCTCCACGGCCCGGCCCAACGTGGGCAGCCTGGTGCCGTTCGTCAGCCTGGACGGGGCCATCGCTACCCAGGCCCGGGTCAACACGGAGCTGGGACGCCAGGGGTTGGCCCTGCTCCAGGCCGGCGTGGCCCTGCCCGTGGCCTTGGCCGCGCTCCTGGAGATGGACCCGGAGCGAGAGCGGCGCCAGCTCCACGGGGTGGATCGGGCAGCCCATTTCGTCTTCACCGGGGAGCTCTGCGTGCCCTGGGCCGGGCACCTGGAGGGGGAGCACTTCACCGTGGCGGGCAACATGCTCACCGGCCCGGAGGTGCTCCAGGCCATGGGGGAGGCCTTCCAGACGGCTCGGGCGGAGGGAGCGGAGCTGAGCCAGGCCATCCTGAGGGCCCTGGAGGCGGGACAGGCGGCCGGGGGCGACAAGCGGGGCAAGCAGTCCGCGGCCCTGCTGGTGGCCAGCCCGGACCCGCGCATGTACCACAACCTGCGGGTGGACGATCACCCGGATCCGGTGGGGGAGCTGCGGCGCATCTACCAGGTGGTGGAGGAGCAGTCCCGGCAGATCCAGGAGGAGTACGGGCTGGAGGGGCTGCGGCTCTTCAGCCGGGTCAAGTGGTAGGGGCAGGTGAGGAGGCGGTCCGCTCACGTTTTCGGGGGCGTTTTCGACGCATATTGGCCCGGGGAAAAGGGCTGTGGTAGACTCAAGGCTCGATGCCGCCCCGCATGGGACCGGCCCAAACCCACCCCACCATCACCGCCCGAGCCCTGCCATGACCACAGCGAAACTGCCCGAAGGCGACTACATCCTGCTGGATTCCGGCAACCAACGCAAGCTGGAACAGGTGGGCCCCTACCGCCTGGTCCGCCCGGCCCCCCAGGCCGTCTGGAAGCCCCGGCTGGACCAGGGCGAGTGGAAACGGGCCGACGCCATCTTCCACCGCAAGCCATCCGGCGGCGGGGAGTGGGAATGGCGGCGCACCATCCCCCGCAAGTTCCCCATCGTCTTCGCTCACCTAGGCCTCTGGATCAAGCTGACCGATTTCGGCCACCTGGGCCTCTTCCCAGAGCAGGCGGAGAACTGGGACTGGATGCGCGGCCTGATCCGGGAGCGCATGGCCCGCACCCGCAACCGCAATCTCTTCGTCCTCAACCTCTTCGCCTACACCGGGGGCAGCACCCTGGCCGCCAGCCAGGCCGGCGCGCACCTGGTCCACGTGGACGCGGCCAAGGGCGTGGTGGACTGGGCCCGGGACAACGCCAAGGAGAGCCGCCTGGACGAGCGACCCATCCGCTGGCTGGTGGACGACGCCCTCAAGTTCGTCCAGCGGGAGGTGCGCCGGGGTCGAAAATACCAGGGCATCATCCTGGATCCTCCCAGCTTTGGCCGGGGCCCCAAAGGCCAGGTCTTCAAGATCGAG
>WGCB01000283.1 GCA_015494005.1 Caldilineaceae bacterium | reverse complement strand
GCCCACGTCCACTTCGTCGAAGATGAGGGTGGGCGCCTCCCCGAGGCTGGCGGTGGCCACCTGGACGGCGAGGCTCAGGCGGGAGAGCTCGCCGCCGGAGGCCACGGAAGAGAGCGGGGCGGGCTCCTGTCCCGGGTTGGTGGCCACCAGGAACTCCACCCTTTCCATCCCGGCGGCGCCGGCCCGCTCCTCCGGCAGGGGTTGCAGGCGCACCTCGAAACGGCCCCCGGCCATGGCCAGTCCCTGCATGCGTTCGCTGATCTCCAGGGACAGGCTTTCGGCCGCCTTCCGGCGGCTGTCGCTCAATTCCCGGCAGGCCTCCCGATAGGCCTGCCACTGCTGTTCCACTGCCTGCCGGGCCCGGTCGAGCGCGGCCTCCAGTCCCTGCAGCTGTTCCCGTTCCGCCTCCATCTGCTGCAGCAGGCCGGGCAGTTCCTCCGGCGGGACCCGGTGCTTGCGCGCGGCATCGTGGACGCGGGCCAGGCGCCGGTCCAGCGCATCCAGCGATTGGGGATCGGGTTCCAGCCCGGCGGCGAAGTCCCGCACCAGGGCCGCCGCCTCCTCCACCTGGATGCGGGCGCTCTCCAGCAGTTCGGCGGCTGGGGCCAGCTCCGGTGCAAGATGTTGCGCCAGGCTCTCCACCTCCTGCTGTGCACGACCAAGGAAGGTCTGGGCGTCGGGTTCACCCTCCGTGAGCAGAGCCTGCAGGCGGGCAGTCTCCTGCAACAGTTCATGGGCGTTGGCCAGGCGGCGCTGCTCCTGCTCCAGATGTGGCAGCTCCCGGGCGTCCCCGGCCACCTCATGGAGCTCTTCCAGCTGAAACGTCAGATAGTCCAGCCGCTGTTCCCGTTCCTGGGCCCGCTCCTGCAACGACTCCAGCTCCCCGGTGGCCTCGCGCCAGCGGGCATGATGGGCGGCCACCGCCTCCAGCAGGGAGGAATGGCCCGCCCAGGCGTCCAGCAGCTGGCGCTGCACCGCCGGCCGCAGCAGGCGCTGGTGCTCGTGTTGGCCATGAATCTCCACCAGCTGCTCGCCGAGCTCGGCCAGCTGCTGGCGGGGCACCGGCCGGCCGTTGATGAAGGCGCGGGAGCGGCCGTTCCGGTTCAGCACCCGCCGCAGGAAGCATTCCTCCCCCTCCAGCAGGGAGTGCGTCTCCAGCCAGGCCCGGGCTCCGGGCAGCGCGGCCAGATCGAACACCGCGGTCACCTCGGCCTGGTCGCAACCCGGCCGGATGAGGGAGCGCTCCGCCCGGTCGCCCAGCGCCAGCGCCAGGGCGTCCACCAGGATGGATTTGCCGGCCCCGGTCTCCCCGGTGAGCACGGTCATGCCCCCATCCAGCTCCAGGGCCAGGGACTCCACCACCACCAGGTTGCGGACCTGCAGGTGACGCAGCATCAGGGCTGGCCTCCCCAGCCCAGCTTGGCCCGCAGCAGGTCGAAATGGTCGTGGTTCGCCGGGTGGAACAGGCGGATGGGATGGCGGTACTTGCGCACCCGGAGCTTCTCCCCCGGTTCCAGCTTCAGGCTCGCCTGACCGTCGCAGGTGATGCGCACGTGCTCGTGGTCGGTGCGGCCGCTGGTGTCGATGACCACCTCGCTGTCGCCGTGGATGACGATAGGGCGGTTGCTGAGCCGGTGGGGGCAGATGGGAACCAGCAGCATGGCGTCCAGATGGGGCTGCAGCAGGGGGCCGCCGCCGGAGAGGGCGTAGGCGGTGGAGCCGGTGGGGGTGGAGATGATGATGCCGTCGGAGCGCTGGGAGTCCACGTAGTGGCCGTCCACCCAGGTCTCGAACTCGATCATGCGGGCGATGTTCCACTTGTGCAGCACCACGTCGTTCAGCGCCAGCTGGCGCTGGCGTTCGCCGATGCGGGCCTCCAGCAGGTAGCGGCGGTCCTCGAGATAGCGCCCGGCGAGAATGGAGTCCAGCGCCTCGGTCATGCGCTCCGGGGAGATGTCCACCAGGAAGCCGAGCCGTCCCAGGTTGATGCCCACCAGGGGGATGTCATGGCCGGCCAGATCGCGGGCCGCGCTCAGGAAACTGCCGTCCCCGCCTACCACGATGGCCAGATCGCAGCTGTTGGCCAGCTCCGGCACATCGACCCCCTGGCTCTCCAGCTCCAGCGCGGCGGCGGCGCTGGGGGAGAGGGTGACCCGCAGGCCCCGCTCGATGAGATAGACGCGCAGGGCGGCCAGGGTGGGCACCAGCGCCGGATCCCCCGGCTTGGCGAAGAGCCCAACCTGCCGGAACAGACGGTTGAATACGGGCACGCGGACCCCACATGCAGCAAGGAAAAACGAGTAAAAGATAACATTCGTTCCAAAAAAGGAAAGGGGGCGTGCGCTTCCCGTTTATAATGGACGCCGCACTGCAGCCGTGCAGGTGCCTTTTCTGATCCGGAACATGACCGCGCAACAGCCCGAACTCACCGACCGCGCCCGACATTTCCTGAAGGTGCTCATCGAGCGGTACATCCGCGACGGGCAGCCGGTGGGTTCGCGCACCCTGGCCAGGGACGCCGGCACGGACCTCAGCCCGGCCACCATCCGCAACGTGATGGCGGACCTGGAGGAGATGGGGCTGGTCACCTCGCCGCACACTTCGGCAGGGCGGGTGCCCACCGTGCTGGGCTACCGCTTCTTCGTCGATTCGCTCATCTCGCTGCGACCGCTGGACGAGCGCGACATCGCCCGCCTGCGCAGCCAGCTCGGCGGCGAGGAGGGGCCGCAGCAGCTGCTGCAGAGCGCCTCCCGTCTGCTGTCGGGCATCACCCACATGGCGGGGGTGGTGATGGTGCCCAGGCACGAGCGCCTGGTGATCCGGGAGCTGCAGTTCATCCCGCTGTCGGAGCGCCGTGTGCTGGCCATCCTGGTCACCCGCCGGGGCGAGGTGTTCAACCGCATCGTGGAGACCTCGCGCAGCTTCTCCCGCAGCGAGCTGGAGCAGGCCAGCCGGTTCATCAACCAGCATTACGCCGGCCACGACCTGGAGACCATCAAGCAGCTCCTGGTGAAGGAGATGAGCCAGCACAAGCGGGATATGGACCGGCTCATGGGCGACGCGCTCACCATTGCGGACCGGGCGCTGGAGGTGCCGCCGGGCGAGGACGAGTTCCTGGTCACCGGCCAGACCAATCTGATGGATTTCGACGAGCTGGCCCAGCTGGACCGGCTCAAGGAACTTTTCGAGGCCTTCTCCGAGAAACAGGAGCTGCTGCACCTGCTGGAACGCTGCACCCGGGCGCAGGGGGTGCAGCTCTTCATCGGCGAGGAGTCGGGGTACGGCCCGCTGGAGCAATGCAGCCTGGTCACCGCCTCCTATCCTGCCGGAGACCAGGTGGTGGGCGTGCTGGGGGTCATCGGTCCCACGCGCATGGCCTACGACCGGGTGATCCCCCTGGTGGACGTCACCGCCAAGCTGCTGGGCGCCGCCTTGAAATCGGGTTGACCGGCCCCATCTGGAGGGCTGGTTTCCCCGGCAGGAGACCCCATATTTCCCCCTAGCCGGAAAAAATCCTTATTGCAGACAGAGGCTTGGAAATGAGCGAAGAACGGGAACAGGTACAGACAGAAGAGGCGCAGGAACCGCAAGAGGAAGCCTCCTGTGCGGAGGAGCTCTCCGCCGAGGAGCTGGCCAAGCTGCTGGAAGAGGCGCGGGCCCAGGCCAGTGAACACTGGGACAAGGTGGTCCGCACCCAGGCGGAGATGGACAACCTCAAGAAACGCCACCAGCGGGAGCTGGAACAGGCCCACAAGTTCGGCCTGGAGAAGTTCGTGGCCGAGCTGCTGGGCGTATGGGACAGCCTGGAGCTGGGCTACGAGGCGGCGAAGGAGAACCACGACCTGGACAAACTGCTGGAGGGCACCGAGCTCACCCTGAAGATGCTGGCCGACGCCATGGCCAAGTTCGGGGTGGAGCAGATCGACCCCAGGGGGGAGCCCTTCGATCCCGAGAAGCACCAGGCCATGCAGGTGGTGGAGCGGGACGACGTGCCGCCCAACACCGTGGTGGAGGTGATCCAAAAGGGCTACAGCCTCAACGGCCGGCTGGTGCGGCCGGCGCTGGTGATGGTCTCCAAGGCGCCCGCCTGAGCCTTGAACTCCATCGAACCGCCCCCATCTGAGAGGGCAGATCGGATTTAGCCAACCAGTTTCAACGAATTACAACGGAGAGAACCAACCATGGGCAAGATTATCGGCATCGACCTGGGTACCACCAACTCCTGCGTCGCGGTGATGGAGGGGGACAAGGCCAAGGTGATCGAGAATGCGGAGGGCGATCGCACCACCCCCTCGGTGGTGGCGTTCACGCCGGAGGGCGAGGTGTTGGTGGGCAAGGCCGCCAAGCGCCAGGCGGTGACCAACCCGCACAACACCCTGTTCGCCATCAAGCGCCTCATCGGCCGCAAGTTCGACGATCCCGTGGTGCAGAAGGACATCGAGATGGTGCCC
>WGCB01000282.1 GCA_015494005.1 Caldilineaceae bacterium | reverse complement strand
GGGTGGCGCCCCGCCAGGCCGCGCTCTCGCCCAGGAATTCCAGGAAGCGGCTCTTGCCCATGCCCGCCTCACCCTCGACCAGAAGTACGTTCCCCCGGCCGTTCAGGGCAGCCTCCACGGCCTGCACGCCGATGAGGCGCTCCTGGCTGCGCCCCACGAAGGGCAGGGGCTGGGGCAGAGCGTTCTCCTCGGCCTGGGCCAGCGCGACAAGCTCCAGCTCATCCCGCAGGCGGGTGGCCAGGCGCTGGCTCTCTGGGCTGGGAGCCAGGTTCATCTCCTGGGCCAACAAGCACTCCAGGGTGTCGTAGATCTGCAGGGCCTCGCTGAGGCGCTGCTGGCCGGCCAGGATGCGCATCATGCCCTGGTAGCTGCTCTCCCGCAGGGGATCCGCCTGGCTCAGCTGCCGGTAGTAGACCAGGGCCCGGGCCAGCTCGCTGGCTTCCTCCCAGTGCTGACCCAGCTGCTCCAGGGCGTTCAGGTAGCTCTCGTGCAGGGCCACCCGGGGCATGAGGAGCCAGTCCTCGTCCAGGTCCGGGAGCAGCTCGCCCTGGTAGAGGGTCACTGCCCGGGTCAGATCCGCCACGCCTCCAGCCTGGATGGCCGCCTCGAACTCCCACAGATCCACCTCCAGGCCCAGCTCCGAGGAGAGGCCAATGCGGCGGGGCGTGGCCACGAACCACTCTTTTCCCAGGGCCTGGCCCAGGCGGTAGAGGGTGTCGGAGAGGTGACGGCGGGCCCGGTCGGCCCGAGCGTCGGGCCAGAGGCGGTCCGCCAGCCGATCCCGGTGCACCGGCGCGGTCCCGTGGAGGAGCAGGTAGGCCAGGAGGCTGCGGGCTTTGCCGCCAGGGATGGGGCAGGGCCGGTCTCGGTCCTGGACCTGGAGGCCGCCGAAGAGGCGGATGCGACAGGACGGGATGCGGCTCGACGATGGGGTCTGTGAAAGGGTCATGGTTGCTGGGTCCACAAATGGGTCCGCAGAGAGGACGCGGCACAGGGGGTGGTGTGCCCGGGATGGGCTGTCCTATTGTAGCGGATCCTCGCGGGTTTTGTCATGCGTGGTTGAAACCAGGCGCCAGACGCCCAGGGCCCGCCCTCCGCCTGCAGGATTGTCCAAGCACTGGGGGTTCATCGGGGGATCCGGGAAAATATCCCCTCCAGGCCTGAACGTGATACAATCTAGGGGATTTGGCGGAGACCCGTTTTCACCCAACCACCCCTGAGCCCGAACCATGACCGAACCCGAAAAGAAATCCCAGAGCGATGCCTCGGAGAGCAAGCCGGAGCAGTCCACCAAGGAGGCCCAGCAGGAGGCCCCACCGCCCAAGGAAGAGAAGGTCCAGACCCAGCACACGGTGGTGATCCAGGGGCAGGCCATCCCCTATACGGCCACGGCCGGCACCTACCTCCTCAAGGATGAGGAGGGCAAGCCCAAAGCCACCATCTTCTACGTGGCCTACACCCGGGACGACGTGACGGACGTGCAGGCCCGGCCCGTCACCTTCTCCTTCAACGGCGGCCCTGGCTCCTCCTCGGTCTGGATGCACCTGGGCATGCTGGGTCCTCGCAAGGTCCAGCTGGACGAGGAGGGCAACGTGCCGCCGCCTCCCTACCGGCTGGAGGAGAACCCCTTCTCCCTGCTGGATGTGACGGACCTGGTCTTCATCGACCCGGTGAGCACCGGCTACAGCCGTCCTGTGCCTGGGGAGGAGGCGAAGCAGTTCCACAACTTCGAGAAGGACATCGAGTCGGTGGGGGAGTTCATCCGCCTCTACACCACCCGAGAGCAGCGCTGGCTCTCCCCCAAGTTTCTCATCGGCGAGAGCTACGGCACCACCCGGGCCGCGGGCCTGGCCGGCTTCCTCCAGGACCGGCACGGCATGCTCTTCAACGGCATCATGCTGATCTCCGCGGTGCTCAACTTCCAGAGCGGCTTCTTCCACCCCGGGAACGACCTGCCCTACATCCTCTTCCTGCCCGCCTACACCGCGGCGGCCTGGTATCACCAGCGCCTGGAGCCGGAGCTGCAGGCGGATCTGCGCCGCACACTGGATCAGGTGGAGGCCTTCGCCCGGGGCGAGTACACCCTGGCCCTCATGGCCGGGGACACCCTGGGAGCGGAGGAGCGGGCCCGGATCGCCCAGAAACTGGCTCGCTTCACCGGCCTCTCCCCGGAGTACGTGGACCGCTCCAACCTGCGCATCCAGATCATGCGCTTCGTGAAGGAGCTGCTCCGGGACCAGCGGCGCACCATCGGTCGCCTGGACAGCCGCTTCACCGGCATCGACCGGGACGCGGTGGGCGAGTTCTTCGAGTACGATCCCAGCTACACCCAGATCCAGGGCCTCTTCACCGCCACGCTGAACGACTACCTGCGTCGGGAACTGGGCTACGAGAGCGACCTGACCTATGAGATCTTGACCAGCCTCTACAAGAGCTGGGACTACAGCAAGTTCCAGAACCAGTATCTGAACGTGGCCGAGACCCTGCGCCAGGCCATGAGCAAGAATCCTCACCTGCAGATCTTCGTGGCCAATGGCTACTACGACCTGGCCACCCCCTACTTCGCCACGGAGTACACCTTCGACCACCTGGGGCTGGATCCCTCCCTGCGCCCCAACGTGCGCATGGGCTACTACGAGGCCGGTCACATGATGTACGTGCATCCGCCTTCCCTGGCCCGGATCAAGGAGGACCTGGCCGGTTTCGTGCGGGAGGCGGCGCGGGTCGAGATTGGGTGAGTGGGCGACTGGGCGATTGGGTTGTGGGAGCTTCGTCTGGGATTCGCCAGGCGCCGCTGCACGATCGCCCTTTCCCCTGCCTCTTGTCACCAACCCGCCAATTCCCATCTCCCGACTCCCCAATTCTCGCCATTCTTGATTTTCCACCGGCTTGGACTACAATTGGGAGCACTCAGCCAGCCGCCCGGGCTTGACGGTCCGAAGACCGGCCCTGGCTGCACCTGTTGACCCGTGAACGACTTGCTTTTTTCGAACCAAGACAAGGAGCACAACATGAGCCCTGAGAAGGAGAACGGACACAAGGAGAACGGCCAGGCCCAGAAGGGCACCTTCGCGGTGAAGGCCGGCCTGGCCCAGATGCTCAAGGGCGGCGTGATCATGGACGTGGTGACGCCGGAACAGGCCCGCATCGCGGAGGAGGCCGGGGCCTGCGCGGTCATGGCCCTAGAGCGGGTCCCCGCGGACATCCGCAAGGACGGGGGCGTGGCCCGCATGAGCGACCCCAAGATCATCAAGGAGATCATGGCCGCGGTGACCATCCCGGTCATGGCCAAGGTGCGCATCGGCCACTTCGTGGAGGCCCAGATCCTGGAAGCCCTGGGCGTGGACTACATCGACGAGAGCGAGGTCCTGACCCCCGCGGACGAGGAGCACCACATCAACAAGCACAAGTTCACCGTGCCCTTCGTCTGCGGCTGCCGCAACCTGGGGGAGGCCCTGCGCCGCATCGCGGAGGGCGCGGCCATGATCCGCACCAAGGGCGAGGCCGGCACGGGCAACGTGGTGGAGGCCGTACGCCATGCCCGGGCCGTGAACGGGGCCATCCGCCAGCTGACCACCATGGACGAAGACGAGCTCTTCGCCTACGCCAAGGAGATCCGGGCCCCCTACGACCTGGTCAAGCAGACCGCGGAGCTGGGCCGCCTGCCCGTGGTCAACTTCGCGGCCGGCGGCGTGGCCACCCCCGCGGACGCGGCCCTGATGATGCAGCTGGGCGTGGACGGCGTTTTCGTGGGCTCGGGCATCTTCAAGAGCGGCAACCCGGCCAAGCGGGCCTACGCCATCGTCCAGGCGGTGACCCACTACCAGGATCCCCAGATCCTGGCGGAGATCAGCGAGGACCTGGGCGAACCCATGGTGGGCATCAACCTGGACACCCTCTCCGAGGCGGAGCGCATGGCCCAGCGGGGCTGGTGAAAGAGACAAGGAGATAGGAAGATAGGAAGATAGGGAGAAGGGGAGGCAAGAAGTAATCGTGCTCAACGTGATTGCTTCCGTCTTTTGTCCTCCGTCTTTGGTCCCAACGCAAATCTGTTTCAATCGATGAGTTCCCGCTGTTTTTTTACTCCTCAGTTGGAGATCCATCCATGACCACCATCGGCGTGCTGGCCCTCCAGGGCGCCTTCGAGGAACACATCAAGATGCTGGAGCGGCTGGGGGTCCGGGCCGTGGAGGTGCGCAAGCCCCAGGAGCTGGAGGGGCTGGACGGGCTGATCATCCCGGGTGGGGAGAGCACCAGCATGGCCCTCATCGCGGAGCGGTGGGGGCTGGTGGAGCCCTTGCGCCGCTGGGTCCACAGCGGCCGGCCCACCTGGGGCACCTGCGCGGGGATGATCCTCATCGCGGACCGGGCCACAGGCCAGAAGGAAGGGGGGCAGACCCTCCTGGGCGGCCTGGACGTGACGGTCAACCGCAACTACTTCGGCCGCCAGGTGAACAGCTTCGAGGCCTGGCTGGAGGCGCCCATCCTGGGGCCGGAGCCCATCCGGGCCGTCTTCATCCGGGCCCCCGCGGTCACGGAAGTGGGCCCGGGGGTGGAGGTCCTGGCCACCCTGCCCGGCAAGGAGGGCCAGCCCGTGGCCGTGGCCCTGCGCAAGGGCCCCATCCTGGCCACTGCCTTCCACCCCGAGCTCACCGACGACCTGCGCTGGCATCGGCTCTTCCTGCAGATGGTGACGGAGGCCCAGGAACAGGCCTCGGCTCCCGCGGAGAGGTAGGCGGCACATCCCCATGGAACACTCGATGCTTCTGCGCGAGCTGACCCAGGACAGCCCCCTCTACCAGGAGGCCCTGAAGCTGCGCTACCGACTCTTCTTCCAGGAGCACGGCCTGCCCTGGGCCATCCTCATGGACGAGCACGAG
>WGCB01000281.1 GCA_015494005.1 Caldilineaceae bacterium | reverse complement strand
GCCGGGGGGCGTCTGGGTTGGGCGGTGGCTCGCCTGGAGGACGAGCAGGGCTGGAGCCGCCGCCAGGCCGACCTGGAGCAGCTCTGGCAGCTGAGCCGGGCCAGCCGGGTGGAGCGGCTGGGATTCGCCAGCAAGTTGGCGGCCAAGCGGGACAACCAGCGGCTCTTCGGCCTCCTGGCCCTGTGGACGGCCTGGTGGCGGGATGTCATGTTGGCCCAGGTGGGCAACCTGGAGGCCTGCAGCAACGTGGACATGCTCCCGGAGATCCAGCGCCAGGCTCAGGAGTTCCACCCGGAGGCGGTGCGGGCCTACCTGAAGACCCTGAGCCGGATCGAGGGCTACCTGCACCACACGGTCAACACTGGCCTGGCCCTGGACGTGCTGTTCCTGCAGTTACCGAAACCCATCCGCGCAGGCCGCTAGAGCGGCGTTCCCCATCCGCCCCGGCTGCGCGTGCCCATGATAAGGAGTGTTTGCCAAATGCCTGTCGTCATCGGCGCCCAGTTCAAACCAGTCAGCAAAGTCTACTTTTTCGACCCCAAAGACCAGCTGGACCTGCTGCCCAACGATTTTGTGATTGTGGACACAGCCAAGGGACACGAGCTGGTCCAGGTGGTGGAGCCGCCCCACACCGTCTCGGACGAGGAGGTGGTGGGGGAAATCAAGCGGGTGATCCGCCGAGCCTCCCCCTGGGATCTCCTGCGCCGGGACCAGTGGAAGCACAAGGAGATGGAGGCCCTGGCCGTCTGCCGGGAGAAGGCCCGCTCCCACCGTCTGAAGATGAAGATCGTCCGCTGCGAGTACAACTACGACGGCGGCCGTCTCACTGTGTTCTTCTCCGCGGAGAAACGGGTGGACTTCCGGGAGCTGGTCCGGGATCTGGCTCGCACCCTGCGCACCCGCATCGAAATGCGCCAGATCGGCGTGCGGGACGAGGCCAAGCTCCTGGACGGGGTGGGCAAGTGTGGGCGTCAGCTCTGCTGCACCAGCTGGCTGCGGGAGTTCGCACCGGTGGGCATCCGCATGGCCAAGAACCAGCAGCTACCCCTGAATCCGGATGAGATCAGCGGCGTCTGCGGCCGGCTCCTCTGCTGCCTCTCCTACGAGGACAAGCTGTACAAAGAGCAGAACCGCAAGATGCCCAAAGTCGGGGCCGAGGTGAGCACCCCTCAGGGGCGGGGCCGGGTCCGTCACCTGCACCCGCTGAAGGAGACAGTCACTGTCTGGCTGGTGAACGATGTCCTGGCCGAATTTCGGGTGGACGAGCTCATCGTGGGCAAGAAAGGGGGGAGCTGCGGCCCTTGTGGTGGCTGCACGGCCAAGCGACGGGCCTCCGCCAAGGAGGACAACGCCAGGCTCATGGCGGCCCGAGGCAAAGCTCAAGATGCCGACGCGGACGGGAGTGTGGCCTCCTCCAAGGCGGAAGGGGGCGAGTCCACCGAAGAGGACGAAGGGAAGAAGGGGCAGCCTCGGCGCTCTTCTCGCCGAGGCCGACGTCGCCGCCGCCGACCTGGGAAGAGTTGATCGCCTGCATCGAGCTGAACAGAGATGCCAGCAGCGTGTGGAAAATCAAGGCAATAAAAAGACCCTTCGCACCGGCCATTGTGTCAACGAAGGGTTTTTCTTTTGGGCTGTTCCGCTGTGCCCGATGAAGTTCTAGAGGGTCCCCGAGTTGGAGTTATCCCCTAAAAACTTTTCTCCCAGATCGTTGGGCCTGGGATAGATGGAAAGGCGCACCGCGGTGCGTTCGTGGCCTTCGATCTGCACTTCCGTGAAGCGGGGGATCACCACCAGGTCCAGATCGTCCTGCTCCAGATACCCTCGAGCGATGGCGATGGCCTTGATGGCCTGGTTCACGGCGCTGGCTCCGATTGCCTGAACTTCTGCATGACGGTGTTCACGCATCACACCGGCAATGGCTCCGGCCACAGCAGTTGAGCGAGAATTCGCTGACACTTTGATGAGTTCAGACATGGAACTGGCCTCCTTAGTGCAGTGTTGCATGGGGCGTCCTGCAACCATCCGGACAGGGTGGCGCGCAAATTGTATGGGGGCTCCACCTGGGTTGCCGAACGTCTACATGCGGGGAATAGCTGGCAGAGGTATCGACAAAAATTCTTGATGAAATGAATATACGACAAATTGCGTAAAAAATCAACCCTTGTTAAGGAACTTTTTAGAATTTTTGTGAACTGCAAAAAACAAAAGGGCGCAAAAGGCCCCGTTTCTCCCTGTTTTGACAGCTCCGAAATCCAGATCGACGGAGGGGAGACAGGGCCTGACCGAAAAAAATTTGGGAATAGAAAGCCGGCCTCGGGGCATCCGAGACCGGCTTCTGGATCCCTGGACTCCGGTTACTTGGCGTGGTGGACGGCCCGGGATTCCCGGATCACGGTGACCCGGATCTGGCCTGGATACTCCAGGTTGTCCTCGATCTTCTTGGCGATCTCTTTGCTCAGCTGGATGATGGCCAGGTCGTCCAGCTCGTCCGGCCGCACCAGCACCCGGATCTCCCGGCCCGCCTGGATGGCGTAGACCTGGCTGACCCCTTCGAAGCTCTTGCCGATCTCCTCCAGGGCGGTGACCCGCTTGATGTAGGTCTCCAGGCTCTCTCGCCGGGCGCCGGGTCGGGCGCCGCTGATGGCGTCCGCCGCGGCCACGATGATCGCCTCCAGGCTCTGGGGCTCCTCCTCCCCGTGGTGGCTGGCGATGCAGTTCACCACCTTGGCGTTCACCCCGTAGCGGCGGGCGATGTCCGCGCCCACCAGGGCATGGGGCCCCTCCACCTCGTGGCTCACAGCCTTGCCGATGTCGTGGAGCAGACCGCCCAGGCGAGCCGTCTTCACGTCGGCGTGGAGCTCGCTGGCGATGACCGCCGCGATGTGGGCCGTCTCGATGGAGTGGTAGTACTGGTTCTGGCCGTAGCTGGTCCGGAACTTGAGCTGGCCCAGCAGTCGCTGGAGCTCCCGGTGCAGGCCCTGGGTGTTGGTCTCGATGAGGGCCTGTTCCCCGGCCTCCATGATGACCTGCTCCACCTCCTGCCGGGCCTTCTCCACCTCTTTCTCGATGCGAGCCGGATGGATGCGGCCATCGGCCACCAGCTTGCTCAGGGCGATGCGGGCCACTTCCCGGCGCACCGGGTCGAAGCTGCTGATGAGGATGGCCTCTGGCGTGTCGTCCACCACCAGGTCCACACCCGTGGCCTGCTCGATGGCCCGGATGTTTCGCCCCTGGCGGCCGATGATCCGCCCCTTCATCTCGTCCGAGGGGAGGCTGACCGTGCTCACCGCGTACTCGGTGACGTGTTCGCTGGCCACCCGTTCGATGGCCAGGGTCACGATCTCCCGGGCCCGGCGGTCGGCCTGTTCCAGGACCTCCGCCTCCACCTCTCGGATGGTGCGGGCCATCTCCTGGCGGGTCTTCTTCTCCACCTCCTGCAGCAGGGCGGCCCGGGCCTCTTCTTCAGTCATGTGGGCGATGCGTTCCAGCATCTGGGCCCGTTCTTCCTCGGCCTTGGCCAGCTCGGCGGCCCTCTTGTCCAGTCGGCTTTCCCGTTGATTCAGTTTGCGTTCCCTGGCTTCCAGCTGATCCAGGCGCTTCTCAAAGTGTTCCTGTCGGCTCTGTAGTCGCTCTTCGATGCGGTCCAGATCTCGGCGGCGGCGGGTGAGCTCCGCGTCGATCTCCTGGCGCAGCTTGACCTCTTCCTCCTTGAGGGCCAGCTGTTTGCGCCGGATCTCCGCTTCGGCCTCGGCCAGGAGTTTGGCGGCCTGTTGCTCTGCGCTCTGGGCGGCCAGCTCCTGCCGTTCCCGCTCGGCCTGGATGCCTGTCTCTCGGCCCCGCTTATAGGCGACGTAACCGACGATCCCGGCGCTGATCAGCACGGCCAGCACTACGATGACGATCGTCAGTGGGTCCATGGTTTTCCTCGTCTCTCAACTTGTTCGTTTGGCGGATCAATCACTTGATGGTTCTCGCGGGCGACAAAGCCCTTTCGACATCGGTGTCGAAACTGCGTGCAATCGAAACTGCTACCTACTTTGACAATGTCACATTTTGGTAGGGGCCATATGTTTAGCT
>WGCB01000280.1 GCA_015494005.1 Caldilineaceae bacterium | reverse complement strand
GGGGCTGTAAGCTGCCTCTTCAGCTTGTGCGACGATGGGGCTCAGTGTACAATAGCCGACAGTTCAACTGTTTTTTCCTCGCCTTTCCCAGGCCGCTTGCTTCCCGGCGCACGTCCAGGAAGACCAGCCACAGGAGCCTTCCATGAAAGAAAAGTTTGCCGAGTTGAAACGACGCTTGCAGGAGGTCTACGACCTGCGGGGAGCCATCCACCTCCTCTACTGGGATCAGGCCACCTACATGCCCCCGAAGGGCGCCGCGGCCCGGGGACGTCAGCTGGCCACGCTGGAGCACCTGAGCCACAACAAGCTCACGGACCCGGCCATCGGTCGGCTGCTGGACGAACTGGCCCCCTACGAGCAGGAGCTGCCCTACGACTCCGATGAGGCCAGCCTGTTGCGGGTCACCCGCCGGGACTACGAGCGGGCCATCAAAGTGCCGGTGGAGTTCGTCTCCAAGGTGTCGGCGCACCGGGCCGCCTCCTTCGACGTTTGGACCCGAGCCCGGCCGGCCAACGATTTCCAGGCGGTGAAGCCCTACCTGGAGAAGACCCTGGAGTACAGCCGGGAATTCGCCAACTATTTTCCCGGCTACGAGCACATTGCCGACCCGCTCATCGACCTGTCCGACTACGGCATGACGGCCAAGACCATCCAGGCCCTCTTCGCGGAGCTGCGTCAGGAGCTGCTGCCCCTGGTTCGAGCCATCCTGGAGCAGCCACCGGTGGACGACAGCTTCCTGCACCGCTTCTACCCGGAGGAGAAGCAGAAAGCCTTCGGAGAGAAGGTCATCACCCAGTTTGGCTACGACTTCCAGCGGGGCCGCCAGGACAAGACCCACCATCCCTTCATGATCAAGTTCTCCCTGAACGATGTGCGCATCACCACCCGCTTCGATGAGCACAACCTGGGGGACGGCCTCTTCAGCACCCTGCACGAGGCTGGCCACGCCCTCTACGAGCAGGGGATCGCCCAGGAGCTGGAGGGCACCCCCCTGGCCAGCGGCACCTCCTCCGGCGTCCACGAGAGCCAGTCCCGGCTGTGGGAGAACCTGGTGGGCCGCAGCCGCCCCTTCTGGGACCACTACTACCCAGAGCTCCAGGCCGTCTTCCCGGACGAGCTGCAGGACGTCTCCGTGGAGCAGTTCCACCGGGCCATCAACAAGGTGCAGCGTTCCCTGATCCGGGTGGATGCGGACGAGGTAACCTACAACCTGCACGTGATGATGCGCTTCGACTTCGAGCTGGCCCTGCTGGAAGGGCGCATGACCGTGGACGAGCTGCCCGAAGCCTGGCGGGAACGCATGCGCACGGACCTGGGCGTGGAGCCACCGGACGACAAGGACGGCGTCCTCCAGGATGTGCACTGGTATTCGGGCTTCATCGGCGGCGCCTTCCAGGGATACACCCTGGGCAACATCATGAGCGCCCAGTTCTTCCAGGCCGCGCAACGGGCCCACCCCGAGATCCCCGAGCAGATCGGCCAGGGCCAGTTCGACGTGCTGCGGGGCTGGCTCACGGAGCAGATCTACCGCCACGGCAGAAAATTCACCGCGTCCGAGCTCATCCAGCGGGCCACCGGCCAGCCCCTGGGCATCCAGCCCTACATGAACTACCTGCGCCAGAAGTACGGTCAACTCTACCAACTGGACCGCGTGACCGCGCCGTCCTAGCCGTCGTCCCCCTGCCCGTCCGGGATGCATCCTGGACGTGAGCGCCCAGAGGCCAATCTCCCGCCATGTTCGAAACCTACCTCGCCTATTTCCAGGATAGCCCCAACCGCCCCACCGCCGGTCTGCGGGTCATCGAGCCCCAGCCCAAGGATGCCCAGGCCCAGCGCGGCAACCTCTACATCCTGGTGGAGCTCATGGGCGAAAGCCCGGTGCGGGGACAGGCCCTGCGCCAGGTGCTGGCCAGCGTCCAGCAGACCTACTACACCGCCCGAGGCAGCCTGAGCCAGGTGCTGGAGCAGGCCATCCTCAGCGGGCACGAGGCCCTGGCCCAGCTGAACCAGCGCAGCTCGGAGAGCAACATCCGGGCCGGGATCAGCTGCGCGGCCCTGGTCCAAGGGCACCTGGTGGTGGCCTCCGCGGGGCCGGCCCTGGCCATGATCGCCACCGGCGACCGGCTGGACCAGTTCCCCGAGGATCCAGGCCACTACTCCGCGCCCCTGGGGGACGCCAAGCCGCCGACGGTCAACTTCTACCGGCACCAGGTCCGGGACGGGGACGTGCTCTTCCTGGGCGAAAGCGACTGGCTCCTCCTCACGGAGGTGCGCACCCTGGCCGGGGCCGTGGCCAACACCAACCCGGACAACCGCTTCGATGTGGTGGACTACCTGAAACGCCAGAGCAACCAGTCGGCCATCCTGGGCCTGCTGGTGGTGGTGAAGGCTGTGAAGCAGGAAGCGGCTGCTCGGCCGCGCACCAGCCGAGATTGGCCCCAGGCCGGGGTGCTGCCCACCGCGGTGGGGGCCACGCCTCCTGTGCGGGACATCCCCACGCCCATCCAGCCCGAGCCGGAGTCCCCGCCGACCGCCCAGAAACGTCCGAGC
>WGCB01000279.1 GCA_015494005.1 Caldilineaceae bacterium | reverse complement strand
ATGCGGGGCTCCCCGTGGACCGGGATGAAGTACTTGGGCTTGACCAGGCTGAGCAGGAGCCGCTGCTCGCCCTGGCTGGCGTGGCCGCTCACGTGGACCTGCTCCATGGGCGGGTAGATGACCTCCGCGCCTCGCAGGATCAGGTTGTTGATCACCCGGCCCACCTCCTCCTCGTTGCCGGGGATGGGGTGGCTGCTCAGGATGACCGTGTCACCGGGCTTGATCTCGATGTCCCGATGACGGCCCTCGGCCATGCGGGCCAGGGCGGCTTCCGGCTGGCCCTGGCTGCCCGTGCTGATGATCACCTGCTTGTGGTCGGGCAGGCGATTCTTCCTGCGCAGGTCGAAGATCATCTCGTCGGGCACGTCCAGGTAGCCCAGCTGACGGGCGATCTCCGTGTTGTTGCGCATGGAGTAGCCGGTGAAAGCCACCTTGCGGCCGTGCTTCCGGGCCGCGTTCACCACCTGCTGCACCCGGCTGAGCAGGGAGGCGAAGGTGGTGACGATGATGCGTCCCTTGGCCTGGTGGAAGATGCGGTCGAAGGCCTGGTCGATGATGGCCTCGCTGGGGGTGAACCCTGGCTTCTCCGCGCCGGTGCTGTCGGACAAGAGAGCCAGGACGCCCTGCGCCCCCAGCTGGGCCAGCCGACCAAAGTCTGCTCCTTGGCCGTGGACCGGCGTGTAGTCGAACTTGAAATCGCTGGAGTGGATCACCATCCCCACGGGCGTCTGCACGGCCAGGGCGTGGCCGTCCGGGATGCTGTGGCTGGTGGCTAGCATCTCCACCTGGAAGGGGCCGATGCTCACTTCCTGGCCTGGCTCCACCAGGTTGATGGTGGTCTGATCCAGGAGCTTGTGCTCTCCCAGCTTGTGCTCGATGAGGGCCTTGGACAGCCGGGAGGTGTAGATGGGGGCGTTCACGTCCCGCAACAGGTAGGGCAGACCACCGATGTGGTCTTCGTGCCCGTGGGTGATGACGATGCCCCGCACCCGGTCCACGTTCTCCTTCACGTAGGAGAAGTCGGGGATGACCAGGTCAATGCCGTACATGTCGTTCTCTGGGAACTTCACCCCGGCGTCGACGATCATGATGTTGCGGCCGTACTCAAACAACATCATGTTTTTGCCGATCTCCCCCAATCCACCCAGGGGGACGATGCGCAATGGATTCTTTGCCATGTTACTCTCTGCAAACTCGCTTTCTGAAAATTGAAAATACAGTCCCACCCGGCGTTTTTCGCCTGGGCTTCTTGAACTGTTCGAATCGATAGGTTTGGGCGCTCGAAATGCAAATCAAATGGGGCGCCCGGGTTGTGGACGGCGGGTCAGTGCCCGCGCCAACCCGTTAGTATACCCCGGTTTCGGGATAAAAGGGAAATTGGGGGCGGCCTGTTCGCGTCTTAGTTCCTGGCCCCTGGTTTCCAAGGTCCCGCTTGGGCGGCTCTCCGCCAGGAAAAAACTCCCCGCCACAGAGGACGAGGAGTCGTTTTTGCCCGGCGTGGGTTGCCAGTCCTGTCGTCTGTGCCAAGCCAGTGACCCGGCCTGTCACCATTCCCAGATGCCTGCGATCTCCTTGAGCGCTTCCTCATCCAGGATCTCGATGCGCCGATACCCCAGCTTGACCAGCCCCCGGCGCTTGAAGTCCCGCAGGATGGCGCTCACCGTCTCGCGGTAGGTGCCCAGCCGGTCCGCCAGAGCCTGGTGACTCACGCCCTGGATCAGCCCGTCACCCTTCTTGTCCAGCTCCAGGAGCAGGGCGGCCAGGCGTTCGGGCAGCTTCTTGTAGGCCACATCCTCCAGGCTGTTCTCCACCTGGATCAGCCGCCGGCCGTAGGTCTGCAGCAGCCCCCAGCCCAGGATGGGATACTGCATGGTCATGTTCCGGGCCTGGGAGGCGGGAATGGTCCAGAGGGTGACGTCCGTGGCGGCCTCCGCGAAGGTGTTGGGCGCTACAGGTGTGTCCAGCGCCCCCTCCCCGAAGATGGCTCCGGGTTCCAGGGTGGCGATGACCAGGCGCCGACCCTCGTTGTTGGTGTAGACCAGATGGACTTCGCCGCTCATGAGCACGAACAGCTTGCGGGCCATCTCCTCCGGAGTGGCCACCACCTTCCCCTTGCCCACCTTGCGCATGTTCACATGCTTGCCAAAGGCGGGATCCTCCTTCCAGAGGGCCATGAGCATCTGGGGGAGGTTGGGGTTGCGCTGTTCGGCTCGCGCCTTGTTTTCCAGGGTGTTGTACCGATCGGTGTTGTAGTTCATAAGGATCTGTTCCCTTTCGGGTAATCCAAACAGCTCGGAGCCACAGGATCTCCGCCTGTTCAGGTCACCGCTCGGACCACTGCACCCGACACGTCTGCATCTTTCGATGATACCAGCCAATGATTAGAATAAGGTTACAAATGGGTTAGTGGTCTGTTAGCGTTTCCTGACAGATTGCATCCGCCCGATCGCATCCGTCTGTCTGGTAATGGATGTCCGTTCAGATAGGTTCGGGATATGTGTACGCCACTAAAACGTCTGTTCGGTATGGAATGTTCCCGTCCTGGATCCCCGGGGCGAGCTCACAGGACACTACGCACGGCCTCTCGCGAAGTTTCCGCCTGGGCCCGGAGAAGGATGCAACTGCTCTGGAATCGGCCTGGCGGCTTTCCACAGGAATTGAAGTCATATTCGAGTTGTGTTAAACTTTCGAGTAGTACCTGAGTACCAACGCAACCATCCCAAACGCACCATCTTGACGAACCATTGTCTTCCGGTCTCCTTGAAGCCAGCTTCGGCTTTCCACACGGATGACGCCCAGGGTTTCCGCTGACCTCATCCACCCAACACCTCCTGGCAAGAGTGGCTCGTTCGTTTCCCCCGCCTATCGCAGCCCCAGGATCGCTCCGAGAACAGCCTGCCTGTTCCATCCCAGATCCTGGCTGCCGGATCAACTTCATCCATCCGCACCTCAGGAAAGGCAGGGTATAGGAAACCATGCGAAGAATTCTGGCCATTATCCTCGGTCTGCTTGGACTGGCGCTGCTCGTCGGTATCCCCTTCCTGGTCATCACCGGTCAACTGGATCAGTGGCTGCCTGGCGGCCTCGCCCCAGCCCCCACCCCAACCTTTACAGCCACGCCCGCGGAGCCTTCGGT
>WGCB01000278.1 GCA_015494005.1 Caldilineaceae bacterium | reverse complement strand
TATAAGAGACAGACCGAGAACCTGCCCCTTCCCCGCCTTCAGCCCTCCATCTCCCTGATCAAACTGGACACGGAATGGGAGCGGATTGCCCAGGAGCCCACCAGCCGCCCCCATGCCCCGGTGACGCCGGACAACCTGGCCTACGTCATCTACACCTCCGGCTCCACCGGCCAGCCCAAGGGGGTCCTGCTTCGCCATCGAGGGCTGAGCAACTTGAGCCAGGTCTACAGCCCCTACTTCCGCATCGGCCCGGATCGACGCGTGCTCCAGTTCTTCTCCTTCAGTTTCGACGGCTCGGTCTGGGAGATCTTCACTACCCTGGGCAACGGGGCCATGCTCCAGCTCGTGCGCCGGGAGACCCTGGCCTCCATCCCGGATCTGGTGCGGCTGATGCAGATGGAGCGCATCGATACGGCCACCATGACCCCGTCCATGCTGAGCATGCTGCCCCCAGAGGAGTTGCCGGGGCTGCATCGGGTGCTCGTGGGTGGGGAGGCCTGCCCCGCGGCCCTGGTGAAACGATGGGCGCCGGGCCGCATCTTCATCAACGTCTACGGCCCGACCGAGGCCACCGTGGTGGCGTCCATGTACCGTGGCCAAGCCGACGAGGACGAAAACCCGCCCATCGGCAAGCCGCTGCAGAACATCCAGCTCTACATCCTGGACAAATACGGCCAGCCCGTGCCCGTGGGCGTCCCCGGGGAGCTGTACATCGGCGGCGTGGGCGTGGCCAAGGGCTACCTGAATCGGCCCGAGCTGACGGCAGAGCGGTTTGTGTCCGCGGAGGAGTTGGGAGTCGGAAGCTGGCAGTCCGAAGCGGACCAGGCCACCCCGCCCAACTCCTCACTCCTGACTCCTGACTCCTCCCGCTTGTACCGCACCGGCGACCTCTGCCGCTTCCGCCCGGACGGCAACGTGGAGTTCCTGGGCCGGGTGGATGACCAGGTGAAAGTGCGGGGCTTCCGCATCGAGCTGGGCGAGATCGAAGCCACCCTGCGCCAGCACCCGCAGATCCAGGAAGCAGCGGTCATCGTCCGCGAGGACCTGCCCGGGGACAAGCGGCTGGTGGCCTACGTGGTGGGGACGGAAGACGGAAGACGGAAGACGGAAGACAAAACCCAGGAGTTGGAAGTTGGGAGCCGGAAGTTGGCGGATGGCAGCGCGCCCCCAGTCTCTCAGTCTCCCAATCTCTCAATCTCTACTTCGCTCATTTCTGAGTTGCGCACCTTCCTCCAGGAGCGCCTGCCCGACTACATGGTTCCCTCCCATTTCGTGGCCCTGGACGCCCTACCTCTCAGCCCCAGCGGCAAAGTGAATCGCCGGGCCCTGCCTCGGCCAGCCATCAATCGGCCGCTTGGAAACATCGCCAAGCCCCGCACCGAGATGGAACGGATCATCGCCCAGATCTGGCAGGACGCCCTGGGCCTGGAGCAGGTGGGCATCCACGACAATTTCTTCGACCTGGGAGGCCACTCCCTGCTCATGGCCCGGATCCACGCGGAACTGCGGGCCAAGGTCGCCCCGGACCTGCCCATGGTGGAGCTCTTCCGCCATCCCACGGTCAGCGCCCTGGCCCAGCACCTGAGCCAGACCCCGGACAGCCAACGAGTGCTGCAGCAGAGCCAGGATCGAGCGGAGCGGCAGATACGAGCCCTGGCCCAGCGGCGACGACGCATACAGGCGGCTCGCAGTCGCCCCCGCGGTCCTCGCCGGTCCTGACCTGGCCCGCTCACATCCTTCGATCTTCCAGCCCGGACAGGACGACACAACGCACATGAACGATTTCGAGATCGTCGGCGATTTCGAAGAGCTTGCGCCCCAGCGAATCGCCGTTATCGGCATGAGCGGGCGCTTCCCCGGTGCCCGAGACCTAGACGAGTTCTGGGAAAACCTACGCAACGGCGTGGAGGCCATCTCCTTCTTCACGGACCAGGAGGTGCTCCGCACCGGCGTGGACCCGGAACTGCTCCGCAACCCCCACTACGTCAAGGCGGCCGGCGTGCTGGAGGACGTGGACCGTTTTGACGCGTCCTTCTTCGGCTTCTTCCCCAGGGAAGCCGCCTTCATGGACCCCCAGCAGCGGGTCTTCCTGGAGTGCGCCTGGGAGGCTCTGGAGCGGGCTGGCTACGACCCCTTCCGCTACCCTCACCCCGTGGGCGTCTTCGCCGGGGTGGGGATGAACACCTACCTCCTCTTCAACCTCTACCACAAACTGAACATCGCCGGCTCCGCGGAGCTCTACGGGGTGACCCTGGGCAACGACAAGGATTTCCTCACCACCCGGGTCTCCTACAAGCTGAACCTGCGAGGCCCCAGCGTGGCCGTGCAGACCGCCTGCTCCACCTCCCTGGTGGCCGTTCACCTGGCTTGCCAGAGCCTCCTGGAATACCAGTGCGACATGGCCCTGGCCGGGGGCGTCTCCATCCGCTTCCCCCAGAAGCGGGGCTACCTCTACCAGGAGGGGGGCATCGCCTCGCCGGACGGCCACTGCCGGGCCTTCGACGCCCGGGCCCAGGGGACGGTGGGCGGCAACGGCGCCGGTGTGGTGGTGTTGAAGCGCCTGGACGATGCCCTGGCCGACGGGGACCACATCCACGGGGTGATCCTGGCCACGGCCATGAACAACGACGGCTCCCAGAAGGTGGGCTTCACCGCGCCGGGTGTGGAGGGCCAGGCCACGGTCATCGCCACGGCCCAGGCCCTGGCCGGCGTGGATCCCGAGAGCATCAGCTACATCGAGGCCCACGGCACCGGCACCGCCCTGGGCGATCCCATCGAAGTGGCCGCGCTGACCCAGGCCTTCCGCAGCGGCGGGGCCAGCCGCACCCAGTACTGCGCCCTGGGATCGGTGAAGCCCAACATCGGTCACCTGGACGCAGCCGCGGGCGTGGCCGGGCTGATCAAGGCGATCCTGGCCCTGGAGCACGGGGAGATCCCGCCCAGCATCAACTTCGAGCACCCCAACCCCCAGCTGGAGCTGGAGCGCACCCCGTTTTATG
>WGCB01000277.1 GCA_015494005.1 Caldilineaceae bacterium | reverse complement strand
GCTTCCGCCCCGCACCAGCGGAGGAAGAGCTGGCCTAGCCAGTCCACCAGCTCGCCGGGCAGGGCCCGGAGCCCGTCCCAGAGAGTGGGGCCAGCGGGGCGGGTCCCCCCTCGGTTCTGGCGCAGACGAGGATCCACCAGGCGGTAGCTCAGGTCCAGGAGCAGGTTGACCAGGATGAAGAGGCCGCCCAGGCAGAGCACCAGGATCAGGGTCAGGTTGTCGTCCTTGCGGGCAATGGCCTTGAGCAGGGTGAAGCCCAGGCCGGGCCAGCCGAAGAAGAACTCCACCACAGGCAGGCTGCTCAGGGAGTAGCGGAAGGAGAGGCCCAGGGTGGTGAGCACCGGGATGGCCGCGTTGCGCAGGACATGGCCGAAGAGGATCCGGGCCGGGTGCAGCCCTTTGCTCCGGGCCGTGCGCACGAAGTCCTGGGCCAGGGCCTCGGCCACCCCGCCGTAGGTGACCCGGAAGATCTGGGCGATGGGCCGGGCCGCCAGGACCAGGGCGGGCAGGAAGATGTGCGCGTCCCAGCCGAAGCCGCCCAGGGGCAGGAGGTTGGACCCCGTCCGCTGGGCCCAGCGCAGGAGGAGAAACTGGAGGAGCAGGGCCAGGGCGAAGCTGGGCAGGGAGACCCCGGCGATGGAGAGGAGGAGCAGCCCCAGGGAGCGTTTCGAGTCCCGGACCCGGGCGGCCCAGATGCCCAGCGGCACGGCCACCAGTGCGGCGATGATCAGGGCCGCGCCCAGGAGGCCCAGGCTGCGCACCAGCACCTCCCCCAGGATGTCGGCCACGGGCAGGGGGCGCTGGGTGATGCTGCCGGCCGCGGTCAGGCCCAGGTCCCCTTGGAGGAGCCGGGCCAGGTAGCGGGGCGTGCCCTCCAGGGCCCGGGCCAGGGCCGCGCTTCCGGTGGAGCCCCGGGCCATGTCCAGGCCGAAGATGGTCAGGAAGGCGATGGCCGGCAGGACCAGCAGGGCGAAGAGGAGTCGCTGGCCTATCACAGCCAGCAGGCTCAGCAGCCCGCGCCACAGTTCCCCAGCCCGGCCGGGGGCGCCCCGGGTGGGAGCGGATTGGGGGATGGAGGCGAGTCGATCCATGCTGGTGGTCCGCGGGATGGGGTGGGAGAAACGAAAAATGGTGCACGAACGCCGCAGATGACACGGATTCTACCATCTCATCCGGGAAATCTGCGAAATTCGTGCACCAAATGCCACACCCGCTCAGCCGGTCACAGCTCCTGCTGGGCCTTGCGGATGGCCACGCTCACCTCTTCCTCGCCCAGGCGGAAGGTGACGCTGGGCAGGCCCTGGGGCAGGGACTCCCCCCGCTCCGGGTGCACCTGGACCAGATCCACGGTCAGGGTTTCCTCGTGGATGTAGTCGCCGAAATCCTCCAGCACCTGGTGGACGGTGGGCGAGGTGGTGATGTAGGTGACGATGCGGTCGCTGATGGCTAGGCCCGCGTCTTTGCGCAGCTGCTGGATGCGCCGCACCATCTCCCGGGCGTACCCCTCCCGGGCCAGGGCCGGGGTCAGCTCCGTGGTGACGGCCACCAGGTAGCCGCCGTCCTCGGCCACGCTGTAGCCTGCTCGGGGCGTGCTGCGCACCTCCACGTCCTCCGGCGTGACCTCGTAGCTCGTCCCCTCGGCCTGGACCACCACCGTCTCCCCGGCCTGGAAGCGAGCGGCCAGCTCGGCCTGGTCCATCTCGGCCAGGGCCTGGCGGATGAGAGGGAAGCCCCGGCCGTACTTCTGACCCAGCTGCTTGGGCAGGGGATGGACCTGGACATCCACCAGCTGGCTGCTGGCGTCCGCAAAGGCCAGCTCCTTGACGTTCAGCTCGTGGAGGAGGAGCTCCTGGTGACGGAGCAGGCTCTCCCGCTCCTCGTCCGTGCGGGTGCGGACCACCACCTGGGCCAGGGGCTGGCGCACCTTCAAGGAGGCAGCCTGGCGGGCGGCGTGGCCCAGGCTAGCGATCTTCTGGACCAGGGCCATGTCCACGCTGAGCTGCTCGTCGATGAGGGACTCGTCCACCTGGGGCCAGCGGCTCAGGTGCACGCTGTCCGGCGCGGACGGATCCACCCGACGCACTAGGTTCTGGTAGAGCTCCTCCGCGATGAAGGGCATGGTGGGGGCCAGGAGATGGCTCAGGGTCACCAGGACCGTGTGCAGGGTGTCCAGGGCCTGGAAGTCCCCATCCCAGAAGCGGCGGCGGCTCAGGCGCACGTACCAGTTGCTCAGGCTGTCCACGAACTCAGCGATGGGCCGGGTGGCGCCCAGGACGTCGTACTCGTCCATGGCCTGGGTGACCCGACGCACCAGCAGGTTCAGCTCGGAGAGCACCCAGCGGTCCAGGAGGACGGGCGCGCCCTGCTCCTCCGGCTTCCCGCCGTCACCGGGCGACCAGCTCAGGGTCAGGTTGGCGTAGGTGACGAAGAAGCTGTAGGTGTTCCAGAGGGTGTTGAGGAAGCGGCGCACCACCTCCCCCACCAGGTCCACGCTGAAACGACGGCTGTTTCCGGGCGGGCTGGCGGTGTACATGTACCAGCGGGTGGCGTCCGCGCCGTGGCGGGCGAAGACGTCCCAGGGATCCACCACGTTGCCCTTGGACTTGCTCATCTTGGAGCCGTCCGCGGCCAGGATGTGGCCCAGGCAGATCACGTTCTTGAAGGCCGGCCGGTCGAAGAGCAGGGTGCTCACCGCGTGGAGGGTGTAGAACCAGCCCCGGGTCTGGTCGATGGCCTCGCAGATGTAGTCCGCCTGCTTGTAGCGCTCCCACTCCTCCTGGTGCTCGAAGGGGTAGTGCCACTGGGCCACGGGCATGGAGCCGCTGTCGAACCAGACGTCGCAGACCTCCTTCACCCGGCGCATGGTGCCGCCGTCGGGCGCGGGCCAGGTGATCTCGTCCACGTAGGGGCGATGCAGCTCCAGGCCGCTCAGGTCCTGGCCGGTCTTCTCCTCCAGCTCCGCGACGCTGCCGATGCACTCCATGTAGTCACTGCCCGGCGCGTCGCTCTTCCAGATGGGCAGGGGCGTCGCCCAGTAGCGCTCCCGGCCCAGGGCCCAGTCCACGTTGTTCTCCAGCCACTTGCCGAAACGCCCATCCCGGATGTGCTGGGGCACCCAGTTGATCTCCTGGTTCAGGGCCACCAGCCGATCCTTGTACTGGCTGGTGCGGATGTACCAGGTCTCCTTGGCCCAGTAGATCAAGGGCGTGTCGCAGCGCCAGCAGAAGGGGTAGGTGTGCTCGTAGGTGCCGGCTTTGTAGAGGAGCCCCCGGGACTGCAACTCCTGGATGATCTCCGGGTCCGCGTCCTTGACGAACTTCCCGGCCCAGGGCTCCACCTCCGGCTTGAAGCGGCCGGCCGCATCCACCGTCTGGAGGATGGGCAGGTTGTACTTGGCGCCCACGGCCAGGTCGTCCGCGCCGAAAGCTGGGGCGATGTGGACGATGCCGGTGCCGTCCGCGGTGCTGACGAAGTCCCCGGCCACCACGTAGGCGTAGTCCCGGTCCACGGGGTAGAAGCGGTAGAGGGGCTCGTAGTGCTTGCCCAGGAGATTCCGCCCCTTCATCCGCTCCAGGACCTGGTAGCCCGGCTCCAGGACCGCCTCGGCCCGGGCTTCGGCCAGGTAGAGGATATCGCCGCTCACATCCCGGACCTTGACGTAGTCGATCTCCTCGCCCACGGCCAGGGCCACGTTGCCCGGCAGGGTCCAGGGAGTGGTGGTCCAGGCCAGGAAGTACTCGTTCTCGCCCTCGGTCTCCAGGACGCGGAACTTCACGTAGACGCTGGGGTCGATGGTCCCCTCCTTGTAGCCCAGGGAGAGCTCGTGGCTGCTCAGCGGGGTGCCGCAGCGGGGGCAGTAGGGCACCACTTTGTAGCCCTGGTAGAGGAGCTTTTTCTCCCAGAACTGTTTCAGGATCCACCAGAGGGATTCGATGTACTCGTTCTTCATGGTCACGTAGGCGTGTTCCAGGTCCACCCAGAAGGCCATGCGCTCGGTCAGGGCCTCCCACTCGCTCAGGTACTCCCAGACCGACTCCTTGCACATCTGGTTGAAGCGAGCCACGCCGTACTCTTCGATCTGCTGCTTGCCGGTGAGCCCCAGGCGCTTCTCCACCTCCAGCTCCACGGGCAGGCCGTGGGTGTCCCAGCCGCCTTTGCGCAGGACGTGGTAGCCCTGCATGGTCTTGTAGCGGGGGAACAAGTCCTTGAAGGCACGGGCCAGGACGTGGTGGATGCCCGGGCGACCGTTGGCCGTGGGCGGCCCCTCGAAGAAGACGTACTCCGGGCCCCCTTCCCGCTCCTCCACGCTGCGCTGGAAGATGTTCTTCTCCCGCCACAGCTTCAGGATGCCCTCCTCCAGCTCTGGGTAGCTGACCGAGGGCTTCACCTCGCGGAAAGTGGGTTTGGTCGTCGGTGTTTCGGGTGATTTCTGTGCCATGGTTCGCCTGTCCTGTTTGTTCGATCCGACTTGATAACCGTGGGATCAATGGTATACAATGACAACAATGCAGTGTGCTCTGTGCAAAGGAAACGCTCTATGACGCTTGCTTTGAAACTGGAAGGAAACGAATTCTCCGAGCAGGAGGTCCAGGAAGTGGTGGCCTCCGCGCTGGCCAGCGAAGTCGCTCAGGCCGAGGCTCGGCGAGCCTATTTTGCCAAGCTTTGCACCCAGTTTGAGGAAAAGTACGGCTTCTCCTCGGACGAGTTCATGCGGCGTTTCGAGGCCGGCGAGCTGGGCGATGAGGAAGAGCTTTTCGACTGGTACGCGGCCAAGCGGGGCTTTGACCTCTGGGACCGTCGCTACCGCATTCTCAGCCAGGTGACGGTGTGACGGCACGCGAGTACTACCAGGCGCTTTTGGCCTCCTTGGATGCCTTCCCTTTCGTGATCGCCTCCGAACTTCACTTCCGAGAGATTGACCGCCATGAATGCTACGTCCGAGGTCGGCTGGAGCTGACCCACGGCATGGAGCTCCACGTGGCCGAGTACGTGCTCACGGAACCGTCACCGCGACGCCCCAAGTACCGCTATCACCTCCAGCTGGCCGATGGTCGGCTGATCAAACGCTGGGACAACGTTCCGCACTACCCGGATCTGCCCACCTTTCCCCACCACCGCCACGAAGCCGACGGTCGAGTCGAGGCGTCACCGGCCATGGACATCCCCCAGGTCCTCCACACCGTTATCTCCTTGCTGAGCTCCGAGTGAGCTCAGGCCCCGAGGCTCACCGGATCTCCCACCGCTTCCCGGCCAGCCGTTGGGGTGGACGCCATCCCCAACCCAGCTTGTAGAGACCCCGCTCCACCCAGGCGCCGTAGCTGCTCTGCCGCCAGGCCTCCGGCTGATCCACCAGGCCGTGGGCCACCGGGTCCGCGTGGATGTAGTCCAGCCGGGCTGCGAACTCGGCCAGCTCCGAGACAGACTCCAGCCCCTGGCGGGAGTCCCAGACCACCATCTGCCCGGGGATGCCCAGGAGTTCCGGGTAGGTGCGCTGGAAGCGGAAACGCACCCGTCGGGCCACCTCCCGGGGCTCGCCGGCCTCCATGCGCAGGAGCAGGTGCAGGTGATCCGGCAGGATGACCCAGGCCAGCATGGTGAACCGCAGCTCTTCCTGGACCTCCCGCAGGACGCTGCGCAGGAGGTGGGCCGTGGTGGCCGGGGCCAGGATGGGCTCGCCTGCCACGGTGGCCCAGGTGAGGAAGGCTGTGCCCGGCTGGAAGTAGGGCCGGTAGGCCGCCAGGGGCGGGTCCGGGATGATGGCCTGTCGGGGGTCGTCCATCCGGATCGTCCTTGCTCCACAGGAGCTACACGGGCCTCACGGGGTGTCGACCAGCTCGATGTAGATGCGCTTGTTGATGGCCCCTTTGCTGCGGTAGTCCACCACCCGCATGCCGCCCACCTCTCGGGTGTTGCGGACATGGGTGCCGCCGTCGGCCTGCAGGTCCAGGCCCACGATCTCCACTGTGCGCACCTCCTGGATGCTGGGCGGCAGCAGGTTGATCTTGGTGCGGATCAGGTCCGGGATCTGGAAGGCCTCCTCCCGGGGCAGGATCTGGGTGCGCACCTCCCGGGCCGCGGCGATCTCCGCATTGCACTTGGCCTCGATCTCCGAGACCAGCTCCCTGCTCATGGACGCGAACTCGAAGTCCATGCGCCCCTTGCCCGGCTCCATGTTCCCGCCGGTGACGCTGGCCCCGTAGTCCCGCCAAACCACGCCGCAGAGGATGTGCATGGCCGTGTGGGTGCGCATGAGCAGGTAGCGCCGCTCCCAGTCCAACTCCCCGTGGACAGGCTGGCCCAGGGCAATGGCCGGCAGGCCTCCGTCCGTAGCCTCCAGCGTGTGCCAGATCTGGCCATCCGAGCGCTCCTTCTTCACCTTGGTGACCCGCATGCGCTGGCCGTCCACGGTGAGCCAGCCCTGATCGTAGGGCTGTCCACCCCCGCCGGGGTAGAAGGCGGTGCGATCCAGCACCACCCGGTTCCCCTCCACGCCGGTGACCGTGGCGTCGAATTCCCGCAGATAGGCATCGTCGTAGTAGAGCAGTTCGGTCATGATGGTTTCTCCCCTGCCTCCATGCACCCAACAGAAAACCCGCCCCCAAACGGGGACGGGCTGTGAAGTCCGCGGTACCACCCCGGTTCCCAACCGATGGCTCAGGTTGGGCGCCTCTGTGCGACGCAGAGGAACGGATAACGCGTTTTTCCTCTAAGTCGCCGTGAAGGTAACGGTTCACGACACCGGCGACGTCTACTGAGCCCCGTGGACGGGACCGTTCGGGCCGCAGCTCCGGAGGGATCTTCGGTCCAGGAGGGTTGACCCGGCTTCCACCGCCCCGGGCTCGCTGCACAACGTTCCTGGGCCTACTCGTCTCCATCAACGCTGTTGGCGGTCTGGATCGCTGAGCCTGGAAGACCCAACCGGATCCAGTGGTTCTGTGTGGGTAAGTGTAGCAGTCCGGTGGGCCTTTGTCAACCAAAATGCGTTGGCAAAGACGCGAAAAAGGGTTCGATCCCAGACGCGAAAACGCCCAGGAAACCGTCGATCCCCCGGGCGTCTGGGCACGCCGTTGTGCCGTTGCTGCTGAAATTTCGCCGCCTAGGCGGAGACGGCCTCCCGCAGCTTGACCAGGAACATGGGCTCGGGGACGGCCCCCTCCTGGTGCACCGTCTCGTTGATGACGCTGCGGGGCACGCCCATCACGTTGTACTGCTGGCTCAGGACGGGAAACTCCATGGCCTCCACCATGTCTGCCTTCACCCGGTCGCTGGCGAAGGCCAGGTGATGGGCCAGGGTCACCGCCTGGGGGCAGTAGGGGCAGGTGGGCGTGACGAAGACCTGGATGTGCACGTCCTCGTCCAGGGATTCCAGGAACTTCCGGGTCTCCTCGCTGAGCTGGACGTCGCCGCTGCCCACCGTCTCGATGGCGTCCAGCAGGCTCATGAACTCGTAGCCGCTGGGGATGCCAAAGAAGCGGATGCCGTAGTCCTTGTCCTGGCCGTTCTCGTCCTTGCCCAGGACCACGATGGCCGGGGTCTTGTCCACGTCCAGCTTGGCGGCCAGCTCCGCGTCCTTCTCGATGTCGTGCACTTCCACGTCGATGAGATCCGACAGGGCGGCGATCTCCTCCGCCAGCTGCTGGGTCTCCTTGCAGTACATGCACTCCCCTTCCGTGGTGAAGACCACAAGCTTCACCGGCTTCTTCAGGCTGGCCTCCAGCATCTCCCGGACGGCCTGGGCGTCTTTCTCAGAAATCAGTGCCATGGGTTCTCAATCCTCCCCAAAAAGTGATGATGTGAAATTTGACCGCAAGAATTGCGTGGCAGTCACTCCGGCTCGGTGGGGGCGCCTCGGCTTTCGAGGCCTGGCATGGGAAATGCCGGCTTCCAGCTCCCACCTTCCAACTCCCACCTTCCAACTCCTCTTGTATGGATGCCCGCACCCTCCCAAAGGTTACACCCACCGACCG
>WGCB01000276.1 GCA_015494005.1 Caldilineaceae bacterium | reverse complement strand
GGAGATGTGTATAAGAGACAGAAAGTAAGGGCTGGGGTTGTCCCGCTGCGCTGGAGAAAGGCGTAGAAATTGCGGTTGTCGTAGAAGCTCTCCTTGCCTGTCACCAAGCGCCAGAGGACGCTCAGCCGGTTGCCCGGATAGACATCCTCTTTGGTGGTCAGCCGCCAGACCTCGGCCAGCCGCTCCACCTGCTCCAGGGAGACGTCCCGGGCCAGGAAGGCGGCGTTCAAGGCCCCGGCGGAACAGCCCACGATCATCTCTGGAACGATGCTCCGCTCCAAAAGCGCTTTCACGGCCCCGACTTGCAGGGCTCCTCGGTTGCCTCCACCACTGAAAACGAATGCTCGCATACCTTCACCTCGCTTGAAACGTCATCGTTTCCGCACGTGGGACACATCGTTGGGTCCCGGGCCTGCTGTGTTGCTTGAAGGTAGTGTAACCCTATCACAGACCATCGTCTGGAATCAAGAGCACCAAGGTCTGTGGCCAATCCCCAAAAACTTGCGCTCTTGCCTCTATTCTACCCCCGTATGGACGGCCGTCAAGTTCCCCAATCGGTTTCGGCGCCCCATCCGGCCCGCCAATTTCCCCAAAGTCTGAAAAATATGCTATAGTTTCCATAGTCGCAGGCTGTTGAGATCCACACGGAGACCTCCACACTGAGGCCTGCGATCAACCTATCTCGTGTCCTCGGGGAGCTTGGAAGGGCCAGGCTGAGAGGGCGACCGATCTGTCGCCGACCCGCGAACCTGATCTGGGTAATGCCAGCGGAGGGAGCAGACGTCGTGCACCGGCTTGCCCACTCGGGTGAGCCTTTTTGTTTGCGGACACTTCTCGTTGCATTGCAGGAGGGAAACCATGCGCAATCGAGCCGCCTTCACTTATGTGAGTCTGTTCGTCGTGATCCTGCTTGCTGGCGCCATCCTGAGCGCCTGCACGCCTGGACCACCGCCCCAGGCCCAGGAAGCCCCAGCGGAGGCGTCCACGGAGCCGGTGACCCTGGTCCTGGCCAGCCACGACTCCTTCAGCGCCAGCGAGGAGGTCATCGCTCAGTTCGAGGAAGCCAACAACGTGAAGCTTCAGTTCCTGGCCCTGGGCGACGCAGGGGAGGCCCTGAACAAGGTGATCCTGAGCAAGGGCTCGCCCCTGGCCGACGTCTTCTTCGGGGTGGACAACACCTTCCTGAGCCGGGCCTTGGAGGCGGACATCTTCGAGCCCTACGCTTCCCCGCTCCTGGAGCAGATCCCCGACGAGCTGGAGCTGGACCCGGAGCACCGGCTGCTGCCCGTGGACTTCGGCTTCGTCAACATCAACGCCGACCGCATCTGGTTCCAGGAGCAGGGCATCCCTCTGCCCGAGACCCTGGAAGACCTGACCAAGCCCATCTACCGGGACCTCTTCGTGGTGGAGAACCCGGCCACCTCCTCCCCCGGGCTGGCCTTTCTCATCACCACCGTGGGCCACTTCGGGGAGGAGGGCTACCTGGACTACTGGGAGGCCCTGCGGGAGAACGGCGTCCTGGTCACCGATGGCTGGAGCGAGGCCTACTTCGAACACTTCACCGTGGGCTCCGGCGGCAGCGGTGACCGGCCCCTGGTGGTGAGCTACAGCACCAGCCCCCCCGCGGACGTGCTCTTCGCCACGGACGGGCGCACGGAGCCGGCCAGCGTGAACATCAACCCGCCAGACGGCACCTTCCGCCAGATCGAGTTCGTGGGCGTCCTCAAGGGGACCAAGCAGCCAGAGCTGGCCCGCAAGCTGGTGGACTTCATGCTGGATGTGCCCTTCCAGGAGGACATCCCCCTGCAGATGTTCGTCTACCCGGCCAACGTCGACGCGGCGCTGCCGGAGCTCTTCGTGAAGTTCGCGGAGGTGCCCCAGGATCCCGTGGACGTGCCGCCCGAGGTGATCCACGCCAACCGGGAGCGCTGGATCCAGGCCTGGACGGACGTGATGCTGCGCTGAAGCTGGGCCAGGCCCAGTCCACAGGCCGGGGGCGGGTGACCTGCCCGCTCCCGGTGAACCCGTCGGAGGTGCGTCCTGCGTCCCCAGACACGCTGGCATTCCCTGCTCATCTACGGCCTCTACAGCCTGCCCCTCCTCTTCCTGGCCGTCTTCTACTTCTATCCCCTGGCCGCCATCCTGCGCCTGAGCTTCGCTCCCCAGGGGACTTTCACCCTGGAAGGCGTGCTGGAGACGGTGCAGCGCCCCTTTTTCTGGCGGGTGCTCTGGTTCACCACCTGGCAGGCCACCGCCTCCACCCTGTTGACCCTGCTCTTCGGCCTGCCCCTGGCCTACCTCTTCGCCCGCTACACCTTCCCGGGCAAGGGCTTCCTGCGCGCCCTGACCACCATCCCCTTCGTCCTGCCCACGGTGGTGGTGGCCACCGCCTTCCTCACCCTGCTGGGAGACAACGGCCTGCTCAACAGCTGGCTCCAGCGCCTCCTGGGCCTGGAGGAGCCGCCCATCCAGCTGGTGCAGACGGTCTGGATCATCCTCATGGCCCACGTCTTCTACAACGTGAGCGTGGTGGTGCGGACCGTGGGCAGCTTCTGGGCCAATCTCAACCCCCACCTGGAGGAGGCCGGGGCCGTCCTGGGCGCGGACCCACGCCAGCGCTTCCGGGAGATCACCCTGCCCCTGCTCACGCCCAGCATCATCGCGGCGGGGCTGCTGGTCTTCCTTTTCTGCTTCACCAGCTTCGGCGTGGTGCTGATCCTGGGTGGGCTGCGCTTCGCCACTCTGGAGGTGGCCATCTACCGCCAGGCGGTCAGCCTCTTCAACCTGCCCGTGGCTGCCTTCCTCTCCCTGGTGCAGATGGCCATCACCTTCACTGTCATGGCCGTCTACACCCGCATCCAGGCCCGGGCCAGCCTGCCCCTGGAGATGCGCCCGGAGCGAGCCGTGGCCCACCCACCTCGCACCCGCCGGGAGAAGATCCTCCTGGTCCTGGGGCTGGGGGTGCTGCTGACCATGCTCCTGTCGCCCCTCCTGGCCCTGGCCTGGCGCAGCTTCACCCTGGGCGGGGAGTTCACCCTGGACTACTACCGGGAGCTGGCCATCAACCGCCGCCAGAGCGCCTTCTTCGTGCCCCCGGTGGTGGCCATCCGCAACTCGCTCCTCTTCGCCGGGGCTACGGTGCTTCTGAGCCTGCTCCTGGGGATCATCGCCGCCTACCTCCTGGCCAGCCCCCGCCGCCGACTGACCGCCCTCCTGGAT
>WGCB01000275.1 GCA_015494005.1 Caldilineaceae bacterium | reverse complement strand
GGTTGCCCGGTGGCGCCAGGGCTGTGTCACCGGACGTGGTGGTGATGACCAGGCTGGCCAGGGGGGTGCGGTCATCGCTCACGGTGAAGTCGAAGGCCACTGGGACGTCTTCGTCCGTGGTCTGGTCCGCCACGCCGCTTACGCCGGGTGGCTGGTTGGGGGCCAGGACTGTCAAAGTGAAAGGGCTGTCTGCGCTGAGGCTGCCGTCGCTCACATTGACCGTGATGATGGCTGTGCCTGTGAGGCCCACCGTGGGTGTGAGGGTCAAGCTGCGGTCCGCGTCGGCGCCTTCAAAGTGGAACTCACTCAGGGGTGTCAAGGTCGGGTTGGACGAGGTGGCGGTGAGGACGAGGCTGGCCAAAGGGGTGTCCACGTCCCCTACCGTGAAGGAAATGGGCCCGGTGGTGGTCCCGGACATGGCGGTCTGTTCGGCGATGCTGGAGATGGTCGGCCCATCGTTCACCGGGTTCACCGTGAGCACGAACGTGTCCTGGGCCGTGTCCGATCCGTCGCTGACGATGAGGGAGATGATGCTAGTGCCTGTCTGATCCTGGGCAGGGGTGATGGTCACCGTGCGGGTCACACCGCTGCCTCCCAGGGCGATGTTGCTGACCGGAACCAGGGTCGTGTTGGTAGAGTCCGCGAAGACCATCAGGCTATCCGCTGGCGTTTCCGTGTCGCTGATGGTGAAGGTCACTGGTCCCAGTGTGACGTCCTCATCGGTAGCCTGGTCCGCCACATCTGAGATGGTGGGCGGCGTGTTGCCACTGGCCCAGATATGTTTGGAGGGCCGCAGCAGACCAATCAGCAGGGGCACCACGATGGTGGGCAGGAGCAGGGCCAACAACAGACGGCCTATCCGGGGGCGGAAACTGCCGGCCAAGCTGGGATGGATGCTCATCGAGGGTCCAACTGTTCGATCCATGATCCGTTCACCGTTCAAGGGCATTGGTCTCCATCAGATCCAACACGTGGTGGGTGGTCTCCCCTGTGGGGATGCCGTCCTGCACGTGGCGCTTCAGGACGTCCAGACGGAGCAACAACCCTGTGGCCCCAGCGTCGTATCGCAACTGGATATCGCCCGGCTGCACCACCTGGGTCAGGGGGCCGCCATCATCCCAGACGGTGAAGCTGTGCCGGTTCACCAGGCGCCAATACTGGACCGAATGGCCACCCCCAGTGGTCCCCAGGAAAGGCCCGGTGACGTCGAAGATCTGGCCGGAAACCGAGACAGCAGAGACGTCCTGCAGGTCCAGGTCATAGGGGAGGATCCAGGGATTTCCCCAACGTACGGCCGGGTCCAGGGCCAAGGTGGTGGAGATGAATTCGCCCGTGTCGATCCGGTAGGCGGAAGTCCAGTTCTCTGAGGGCCATCCGAAGGGATTGGGCTGATACCATTGGGCGCCCTGGCTCAGGATGCTGTCCGGGCCGCCCATCGTGGACAGGGATTCGGTCCAGAAGAGGCCGATGTCCACGTCTTGGCTGCCGCCCCGGCGCTCTTCCACCCCTTCCCAGCGCACAGTCATCCCCACGAAGAGGGGCGTGATGGTCACCGCTTGGGTGGCGCTCCAGTCGGTCTGGCGGGTCCCATTCTCCAGGCGAACCCGGTAGAAGTAACGGCCTGGTGTCTTGTCCTGAGCTGTCCAGCTCTGCTGAGCCCCCTGGTAGACGGGCCGGGCATCGGAAAAATCGGCAGCCGTAGCCTCTTCCAGCAAGAACACATCCCCGGGATCGTTCCAGCCGTTTGTTTGCCACTGGAGGGTGTATTGGTTGTCCCGGTCGCTGTTGTCGATAGGGGCCAGTACAGGCGTCACCAGAGGCTGATAGTTCATAACCAGGGGCAGAGACACCCGGAACCCAGGCGTGGGCGTGGGGGTAGCCGTCGGGGTGGGGCTGGGCGTCGTCGTGGGCGTGGCGGTGGGAGTGGGGAACGCGCTGCCGTCCCCGTACAGGAAACCGTCCACGAAGCCGTTGGAATCCCCGGCCACCAGGTTGCTGGCCTGGGAGAGGAAAGCCAGGGTCCCGCCGTCCCCGGACAGCAGGGGAAAGAAGGAGTGACCGTTGGTCTGGTTCCCACTGGCAGTTATGGAAGCGCGCTGGGTGGTGCGGGCCGCCAGATCCCGCACGAAAATATCCACCTGACCGTTGGTGTCCCCGGCCACTAGGTTCGCCGCATCCGATTGGAAAGCCACGAAACGGCCGTCGGCCGAGATGGCTGGCCGGGTCTGCGGTGCGTCGGGGAAGAGCAGGGCGGGGTCCGCCTGCCCCCCGTCCTGGGTGATGGTGGCCAGTTCCATCTTGTCCGCCTGCAGATCGTAGACGAAGATGTCCCAGGTGGCGTTGCTGTCGCCCGGGACAAGGTTGTCCGCGAAGGAGCGAAAGGCCACATAGCGCCCGTCCCCAGCGATGACGGCCAGGCTGGACGGCCCGTTGCCCTGGACCTGGCTGGACGGGTCCAGGGACAGTCGTTGCAGCGCGCCGGTGCTCCGCTGCCAGGCGAAGACATCGGTCACCTGATTGGTATCCTGGTCCACCAGGTTCGTGGCCGCGGACTCGAAGACGATCCACTGGCCGTCGTCGGAAATGGCGGGGAGGGAGGAATCGCCATCCGCCTGCTGGTCCCCAGCGCCGGTGAGCCGCACCGTGGAGCCATCACTGCGGTCGTGGAGGAAGATGTCTCGACGGCCGTTGGTGTCACCAGGGACGAGGTTCGTGGCGTCCGACTCGAAGACTACGTAGCGGCCGTCGCCGGAAATGGCCGGGTTGAAGGAGTCCCCGTTGGCCTGGCTGCCATCGCTGGCCACCGAGACCCGGCTGGTCTCGCCGCTGACCAGATCCCGCACGAAGATGTCCCAGCGCTGGTTGCTGTCGTCCAGGACCAGGTCGCTGGCCTGGGAGGCAAAGGCCACGTAACGCCCTTCCCCGGCCAGGGCTGGGGCCACCGAGGCGCCGTTGGCGGGCTTCCCGTTTCCTGTCACAGAGACCAGGTTGACCTGACCGGTGGTCGCGTTGTAGACGAAGATGTCTGACAGCTGGTTGTCATCCCCAGTGACCAGCCCGCTGGCGGCGGTGGCGAAGGCCAGCAGCGTGCCGTCCCTGGAGAGGGAGAGAGCCGTCACATCGGCATCGCCCCGGCCGATGCGCAGGATGCTGCTCACAGCGGTAGAGGAGGCCTCCGCTCCCCGCGCGGCCAGATCGCCGGAAGGGAGGGTTCCAGTCACCAAGGCAATCAGCAACCCCAGCGCCAGGAGGCCGATGGATGGCCAAACACTCACGTTGCGCTTCAAATCACTCACAATCCGTTACCGCTTCCCCGTTCACATAGATTTCCAGGTCATCGAAATAGATATTGGAGTTGAAAAGCGCTGGGCTCTCGGCCTGAAGCATAACCAAGATCTGCCCCGATTCACCGGCCTGGATCTGGTTCTCCAGCTGGCTCCACATGCCTCGGGTGTACCCGTTCACGTAGCGAGCGTCCTGGCCGAAGGCGTCGGGCTTGATACCCAGGGAGACCCAGTCGTTGACCCACTGTCCGCCCACCTGCAGGCCCTCATGGTCGAAGATCAGGTACTTCACCCGGACCTGGATCGTGGCCCCGGCCGGTACCTGGAAGACCGGGCTGATGAGCCCTGCAGCGTAGGGCTGGCCGCTAGCGATCTTGAAGGAATACTCGGAGCCTGCCCGGTCCCCGGGTCCGACGGTCCGCTCCATGTCAAAACGCACGTTTTCCGCCACGTAGAGCCCGCCGTCGTCCACCGCGAAAGTGCCCCAGCTGCCGTAGCTCCCGTACCAAAGCCCGCCATGCCACTTCTCTGGATCGTTGAAATCCAGGCAGGCGGTCGGCGTCTGGAAGAGGGTGAGGCCGCTGGAGAAACTGTTGGAGGCCTCGGCTACACCCGGCCCACCCGATCCTTGAGCCTCTGTCGGCTGGGGAGCCGGAGGGGCGATGCTCAGATTGTTGTAGACGCGGCTGTCCGGCGCTAGATTCCCTTGAGGCGCCGGTGATGGGTCATCCGGGACAGGCATCACCGCGTGGATCCCGGAGGGCGGCGCGGGGCGGCTGCCGCTGGCCAGCACCAGAGAGCCAGGCAGCAAGAAGAAGAGCAGCACCAGGATGCGAGGTATTGTGACAGCGAGTCTCCCTGCGTTCATCGGGCTATCCACCATCAGCGAGGCACGAAATCCAGCTTGGCGTTGGTCGTTTTCAGCCGCTGCTCGTACGTTTCCGAGTCACCGAAATAGGCCCGGGTGTATTCCTGCCCCTGGAATGTGCCGGTGAAGACCCATCGTTTCATGTAGTTCATGTAGACCAGGATCCCTGTCTGGGTGTCGTAGCAGACCTCGCCGTCGTAGAGGGTGGTCCAGCCGTCGCCCTCTTCCACCTCGGCCTGGCGAGGTCCGCTGCACCAGACGCTGACCGATTGCCCGTCGCTGAGATGCACCACATCGTTGGCTGGACCAGGATGGGCCCCGGCCCAGAAGTTAAAGAGCACATCGTCCTTGCTGGGATAGCGCTCCTGGCCGGTGTAGCGGTCGATCTGGGAGAGCCAGGACGCACGCTGACCGCACTCCCCATCCCATTCGATACGCCGGTCCACCTCCAGCCAGCGATCCTCCACCACCCCTCGCACAGCCGCCAGCCCTGTGCCCGTGCAGAGCTCGGTCTGACAGTTCTCGGACGTGCACTCCCAGTCCACCTCCCAGCTGGCCTGGAAATCCCGCGGAATGAGGTCCCGATTGGCCACATCCAGGTTGAGCTCCTGGTTGGAGACTGTGGCCGGCACCGGGTCGTCCGCAGGGGTAGTCACGGACAAAGTTTTCACTTCGTAGAAGAGGTTGCGGCTGGGCGGGGATGGCCTCTGACGACAGCCTGCTAGAAGCAGCATCAAGACCAAAAGCAGCCCAAACCGCTTATCCCAGGACGGGCGCTGGTCCTGGGGGTTGTCTGTTGCCATCGAATCGCGCTCCTGTCGGCCCTGTGATATGTTCGTCATCACCCTAGACGAAGCCGCTTCCGCCTTCCAGTAGGGGGCGGTACGGAATGTGTAACAGGAGCGTAATGGAGTGGTGCCCAAAGAGGTGTACCAAAGAGCAATTTGGCGCCTTGGGCACTTTGCAGTAGGATGGATCTGTTACGAAACTCGATCCGGAGGATGCAAACAACACCATGTCGTTGACCCAAGCGATCCGCACGGTTTTCCAGAAACCCACCCAGTTCACCACAACCCAGAACGGCCAGAGCCATTCGACCCGGCTCAATGGCGCCCAAACAGAACCCCAAACCCGTTTTCTGCAGAGCCTGGGCCTGCTGACCGGCCTGGGAGCTGGCCTGGCCAGCTACGCTTTCCTCTACGAGCCCTTCGATGTCCGCCTGGACACGATCACCATCCGCTTGCCCCGGGCCCGGGGACGCATCCCCGAGGAAGGGCTCACCATCCTGCACGTGTCGGACAGCCACTTCCAGGGACACGACTGGCGGGAGCTGCCCAAGGTGCGGCGAGTCCGGGAATTGACCCGGCACCTCCAGCCTGACCTGCTCATCCACACGGGTGACTTCTGGCACAAGGAGAGCGGGCTGGCCAACGTGTTGGCCTTGCTCCAGGCCTTGCCTCGCCCCCGGTTGGCTAGCTTCGCGGTGCTGGGCAACCATGACTACACCTGCTACGACATGACCAAGGCCGTGGCCCGCATGTGGCGAGCCTTCCAGGCCGAGGAGCAGGACCGGCGCAACGGGCACCCCTCGCCCCGGTGGAAGGCGCCCATGAAGAAAGCGGACGAGCTGCTGCGTTTCGGGAAGTACGTGTTCAACACGCCCGTGGAAGGCAAGCGCACCGGTCGCAACAACATTGGCCTCCTCCATGATGCACTGGAACGATACGGCTTCCAGCTGCTGCACAACCGGGGTGTGGATCTGCGCCAGAACCTGGGCGGAGGGAAACAACTTGCCCTCCACATCGCCGGGGTGGACGACTACGTGGAGGGCGAGCCGGACCTCTCCGCGGCCCTGGGCCAAGCGCCAGACGACGCGCCCACCATCCTCCTGAGCCACAACCCGGATATCCTCCAGGAGCCCGGGCTGGAGCGGACGGACCTGATCCTGGCCGGGCATACCCACGGGGGACAGATCGCCCTGCCCTTCCTGGGCCCACTCCACACCCAGGCCGGCCACATCACCCGGGACCAGGCGGCGGGACACTCCCGGCGGGAACGGATCCAGCTCTACATCAACCAGGGCCTGGGGGAAGGAATTCCTCTGCGCCTGGGCGTGCCGCCTCAGCTGACCTGGATCCAGCTGCTCCCCGAGGAGTAAACAGCGGGCCCCATCGACCCGCCCATCTTATCCAGCAAAGGTCGCATCATGCCTCGACTTCCTTTCAGCACCGCCCTTTCCTGGCGGGAACGCCTAGTCGGCGATCTGACCGGCCGCGTCCTGGAGATCGGCGTGGGCAAGGGGGAGAATCTGCCCCACTATCGCCGGGCCGAGGCGGTCTGGGGCATCGAGCCCCACCCGGAGCGGGCCCAGGCAGCCGAGAAGAAAGCCCGGCGCGCACCGGTTCCAGCCCGGGTGGTCATCGCCCCCGCGGAGCACCTGCCCTTCCCGGATTGCAGCTTCCACACGGTGGTGAGCAGCCTGGTCTTCTGCTCCGTCCAGGATCCCCGGCAGGCCTTGGCCGAGATCCAGCGGGTCCTGGAACCGGCTGGCCAGCTGATCATGGTGGAGCATGTCCGGCCAGCCACCCCCGGCCTGGCCCGGCTCTTCGAGCGGATCACACCTTGGTGGAGCCGCATCGCCCACAACTGCCACCTGGACCGGCCCACCCTGGAGATATTGAACGAGAGAGGCTGGCGTGTGGAACTTTTTGAACGCCGGTCGGTTTTTGTTAAACTGAGGGCACAGCCTGGGGAGCTGCACTCCAACCCATAGATCTATCAGGAATCGATCCACCAAGTAGAGGAGACAATCATGGAGCAGAAGCGGGTGTTTCTGGCGCTGGTTCTGGTGAGCTTGCTCCTGGGACTGGCCGGCTGCTGGAATGGTCTGGTCCACTCGGACCCCCAGGAGCCCATCGTGGTGGACGCGGGGCAGACCTTTGCCCTCAGCCTGCCCGGCGATCCTTCCGGGCAGCGAGTCTGGGAGATGACCCAGCCGCCGGATGCCAGTGTGGCTCAGCTCACCACAGAGAAGGATGTGCGACGGGTGTACGTCAATCTCTCCGACAAGGAGCGCAACGAATCCTTCTGGATCTTCCTGGCCACGGGCAAGGGGGAGACGACCATCACCATGGCCCTGGTGGACAAGGACAGCAAGGCCGTGGTGGAAGAACGCACCTTCACCGTCCAGGTCCGCTGAGGCTCCCCTGCCCGTCCCGTTCAAGGAAACCGCATGAGACGCACGCTTGCCAGAGTGGGTCTACTGGCCCTCTTCGCCCTGGCCACGGGGATCCCTGTCCTTTGGGTCCAAGCCCAGAACCCAGAGGCTGTACTGCGCTGCCAGATCGTAGAGAGAAACGGTCAACCCGCACTGGCCATCGATGTGGTGGACGTGGTCAACCTGATGACCTACGACCTGACCATCGAGTTCGAGCCTGGCATCGTTGATTTCATAGACGCGGATCCGAACGCAGAAGGCGTGAATTTGCTCCTAAGCACTTTCTTGACTCCGGACCGAGAAGGCGACATCGAGTACGGGATCGACAAAGAAAACGGGCTTATCGAGATCTACATTGACCAGACGGATGATACGCCACCCCAGAGCGGATCGGGTAGCCTGGCCTGGGCGCTTCTCGTTCCCAACCCTAATCCGCCTGAGCTTTCCCCAGCCGATGCGTTTCGGGTGACGTACACAGACTTCGTGGACCCAGACGAGGAGGAGATCCCCATCCGCGTGGAGGGCTGCGTGGATGCTCGGGACGAGGGCGAGGAAACAGCCACGACCACGTCGACGCCGACCCTCACCGCGACGGCCACAACCACGACCACCGTCACGCCCACAGTGACTACCACGGTAACCACCACGGTGACCGTCACCACCACAGCCACAGTCACCGCAACCGCGACGGTCATCGCTACCGTGACCACGACACCCACGCTCACGCCCACACCGACACCCGGGGGTGGAGGCCAGAGCCCCTTGCCGTCACCCACGCCCACCGCCACGCCCACACCGACGGAGACGCCCACGGCCACGCCCACACTCACCAGCACGCCCACACCGCCGGCTCAAGAATCTCCAGTCGAGACACCATCCCCCACGCCCACACCGACGGAGACGCCCACGGCCACGCCGACGCTTACCAACACGCCCACGGCCACCCCCACGCGC
>WGCB01000274.1 GCA_015494005.1 Caldilineaceae bacterium | reverse complement strand
GTGTGGGCAACCGCATCCGGCTGTTGAAGAACATCGCCGGACTCTGGCTGCTCCAGGAGAGCCGGCGCCAGTGGCAGCGGGAGGGGCGGGAGTTCTCCTGGGAGGAGCTGCTGGCCCGGGCGGAGCAAGCGGAGCCCTTCCGCTGCCTCATCGACCCGGACGCGCCGGACTTCCTGGGACCCGGGGACATGCCCGGCTTCATCCGGGCCTTCTGCCAGCGCACGGGCCAGCCCCAGCCCCAGGAGGTGGGCCAGGTGGTGCGCTGCGCCCTGGAGAGCCTGGCCCTGCGCTACCGCTGGGTCCTGGACGCGCTGGAGCGGCTCACCGGGCGGCGCCTGGAGGTGATCCGGGTGGTGGGGGGCGGCATCCGCAACCGGATGCTCTGCCAGTTCACCGCGGACGCCTGCCAGCGTCCTGTGGTGGCCGGTCCGGTGGAGGCCACCGCCCTGGGCAACATCATGGTCCAGGCCATGGCCTCCGGTCACCTGGCCAGCCTGGAAGAGGGACGGCAGGCCGTGGCCGCCTCCGTGGCGCGGCAGCACTACCAGCCGGGCCCAGCCGAGCCTTGGGAGGAGGCCTACGCGCGTTTCCAGGAGCTGGTGGGAGAATCGGGGAACCAGGCAACTGGGTGAACGTGATCGGGGAAACACGCGCGACGACACCGTGCCATGCAAAAGCCGAGCTGTGTGGCATGGAGTGATCCACAACAGAGCCCTGGAAGCGCAAGACCTGGCAGGTTTTCAGGACCTGCCAGGTCTTTTTGTGGCGTGTTCGTGGAGCGGCCAGGGTGGCCCCAAAGGGAAGCGGAGTCCGGGTTACGAGTGCACAGAGCGGAGGAAGTCACCCAGCAGCGCGTTGAACTGCTCCGGCTGCTCCCAGTGGGGGGCATGGCCGGCCTGGGGGATGGTCTGTACAGCGCCCCGCCAGAGGGAGGGGATGTCCAGGCCCTCCAGGTAGGCCTTGTTCACCAGCTGCTCCTGCTCCCCGTGGAGGATGGCCAGGGGGACCGGGAGGTTGGCCACGATGGCCACCTCGTCCTTGTAGCCGTCCGGGCCGATGCTGCCACCCAGGATCGCCCGGGCCTGGCCGTCGGTGCGCCGCACATCCTCCCGGAAGGACTCGGGCACGTCCTGGAAGCCGGGCGCGAAGAAGGCGGAGACGTAGAGGTCCATCTCTTCCGGCGTCAGGTCGGCCTTGAAGGTGCAGGTCATGGCCGGGTGGGGCAGGAAGGCCTCGGCCATGGCCGGGGGGAAGGCGATGGGCGGCGTGCCGAAGATCACGAAGCCGGCGGCGTTGGGGAGCCGATCCGCCGCCTCCAGCACGATGTGCCCGCCCAGGCTCCAGCCCAGGAAGACCGCATCGCCCAGGCCCAACTTCTCCGCCGCGTCCACCACCACCTGGGCGTAGCCGGGCAGGGTGTAGGTGGCCTGGGGATCCACCGCGGGCCCCGTGGCGCCATGACCGGGCAGGTCGATGGCCACCAGGCGGAATTCCTGGCCCAGGGGGCTCTCCAGCTGCTTCCGGAAGGAGAGGCCAGACGCCGAGTTGCCGTGGACCAGCAGGGCGGCCGGTCCAGTGCCGGGGCTCTCGTAGTAGGCGATGGTCTGGGGGCCCAGCTGCAGAGTTTTCGGTTGCACGGTGTGCGCTCCTTTCGTGGATGGCGGGGGCAAGGAAGGATAGATGGACTCGGTTGACTGAGCGCCATGACGGTCACCCAAACCCAATCAACCGCTCTCTCGATCTCTGGATCTCCGCTCTCTCTGGATCTCCGCTCTCTTTTTTCTCTACACCACCTCGATCCCTGCCAGCCCCTCCACCACGTCGCCGATGGCCCAGCACTGCTGTTTGTGGGCCGCGCAGGCCGCCTGGAAGCGCTCCACTTGGGCTTGGGGCACAGCCAGAAGCAGCCCGCCGCTGGTCTCCGACTCCCAGAGGAGGATGCGCTGGGCCGGGGAGACCTGCGCCGAGAAGTGGACGTGCTGGCCGTAGTGCTCCGGGTTGCGGACGTGGCCCCGGGTCAGGTAGCCGGCCGCGATGTAGTCGAAGACGCCGGGCAGGGTGGGCACGTCCGCGGCGCGGATGCGGAAGCCCACATCCGCCTCCTTGCGGCTGGCCACCACCATCTCCGCGGCATGGCCTAGCAGCCCGAAGCCGGTGACGTCCGTGGCGCTGCGGACCCGAGCCTGCTTGGCCGCATGGCTGGCGGCCCGGTTCAGCCGGGACATGGAGACGATGGCCGCGTCCAGGTGACGCACGTCCAGGTCCGGCTGCCTGCGGACCCGGCGCAGCAGGCGACGGGCCAGCCCTTGCTCCGGGTTGGCCAGCTTGGCCGCGGTGGTGATCACCCCGGTGCCCAGGGGCTTGGTGAGGAAGAGTCGGTCGCCAGGGCGGGCGCCTCCCTTGCGCATGACCTCCTGGGGGTGGGCAATGCCCAGGACGCTCATGCCATAGAAGGGCTCTGGGTTGGTCACCGTGTGCCCGCCGGCCACCACGCCCCCAGCCTCCCGCACCTTGCGGGCGCCGCCGCTGAAGATCTGGGCCACCGTCTCCCCGCTCATGCTCTCGGGGAAGCCGGCCACGTTCAAGGCGAAGAGGACCTCCCCGCCCATGGCGTAGACGTCGCTCATGGCGTTCACCGCGGCGATGGCGCCGTAGCTCCAGGGGTTGTCCACGATGGGGGTGAAGAAGTCCGTGGTGTTGATGAGCGCGCGCTCCTCGTCCAGCAGGAAGACCGCGGCGTCATCGGGCTCGGCCAGTCCCACCAGCACCTGGGGATATTCACTTTCTGGGAACAGCTCGGCTAGATGTCGCACGACCTGCGACAACGTCCCTGGCGGGAGCTTGGACGCTCAACCCGCGCAGGCGACCATGCCGGTCAGGGAAGGCTCTCGATGGGTCAAGGGTGCTTCCTCTTTCTCGAACGATGGGATGGCACAGGGCACTTTGGGATCCCCAGGGGCGGGGTTCCGGAAACCATTCAATTATAACTGTCCCCGGGCAGATGTAAACTCTCACACACTTCGGCTCTGGCCGCGCGCCTGCCTCTCCCCCTCCTCAAACGGGTAGCCTGGACCTACCCGCGCGGGGCCTCACGCCTATCTGGATGCGTATTGTCAGCGCGCGCGGGCCTCCGCTATGCTGGGGGCATCCCCGCGCCGCAACCCTTTCCCACATTGCAGCCCACACAGAAGCCACCTTCAGAGAGAGCGTTTCCAGGCCTCCCCTCAGCGCCTGGATAGGACCGGTCCTCCCCCGGCCTAGCTGGAAAGGAGGTGCATCCCGGGCAGAATCCCATCATCCTCGCTACGGTACATCCCTTGGCACAAAAAGGAGGAATTCCATGTCGGACAGCCGCAACGACATGGCTCGCGCTTACTGGCGAGCCAACTTGAAAGCCATCACCATTCTCCTGGCCATCTGGGCTCTGGTCTCCTACGGAGCCGCCGTCATCTTTGCCGTCCCCCTCTACAACCTGCGGGTGGGGCAGATCCCCATGAGCTTCTGGTTCGCTCAGCAGGGTTCCATGTTCACCTTTGTGATTCTCATCTTCGTCTACAGCTGGTGGATGAACCGCATCGACCGTCAATTTGACGTGCACGAGGAGTAGAGGAGAACCACCATGTCGACCGAAACCTGGACCCTGATTATCGTAGGCATCACCTTCGCCTTTTACCTGTACGTGGGGTACATGAACCGGGTGCGTGAGACCGCGGGCTTCTACGTGGCCGGGCGAGGGGTGCCGGCCATCGCCAACGGCGCGGCCACCGCAGCGGACTGGATGTCCGGTGCCTCGTTCGTCTCCATGGCCGGCCTGATCTCCTTCCTGGGCTACGACGGCGCGGTCTACCTCATGGGATGGACCGGCGGCTACGTGCTCCTGGCACTGCTCCTGGCCCCCTACCTGCGCAAGTACGGCAAGTACACCGTGCCCGACTTCATCGGTGACCGCTACTACTCCAACACGGCTCGCTCCGTGGCCGCCATCGCCACCATCTTCATCTCCCTCACCTACGTGGCCGGGCAGATGCGGGCGGTGGGCATCGTCTTCAGCCGCTTCCTGCAGGTGAACATCGTCATGGGGGTGATCATCGGCATGGCCATCGTCGCCTTCTTCGCGGTGCTGGGCGGCATGAAGGGCATCACCTGGACCCAGGTGGCCCAGTATTCCGTGCTCATCGCCGCCTATCTGATCACCACCGTGGCCATCGCCATGAAACTCACCAACAACCCGGTCCCCCAGATGGCCTTCACCTTCAGTGACATCGCGGCGCGGTTGAACCAGATCCAGATCGACCTGGGGTTGAAGGAGTACATTCGGCCTTTCCAGAACTTCTCCGGGCTGAACGTCTTCTTCATCACCCTGGCCCTGATGCTGGGGACGGCTGGCCTGCCCCACGTGATCATCCGCTTCTACACCGTGCCCAAGGTCTCGGACGCCCGCATCTCCGCCGGCTGGGCCCTGCTCTTCATCGCCATCCTCTACACCTCGGCCCCAGCCCTGGCCGTCTTCGCCAAGTACAACCTGATCAACACCCTGCACGGCAAGACCATCCAGGAGGTGGAGTCCATCGACTGGGCGACGAAGTGGGAGCAGACAGGCCTGCTCAAGTTCGAGGACAAGAACGGGGATGGCAAGCTGGAGATGGCCGCGGACAAGGAGGCCAACGAGATCACCATCGACCGGGACATCATCGTGCTCTCCACACCGGAGGTGGCCAAGCTGGCGCCCTGGGTGGTGGGCCTGGTGGCCGCGGGCGGCCTGGCAGCAGCCCTCTCCACCGCGGCGGGCCTGCTCCTGGCCATGTCCAGCGCCATCTCCCACGACGTCTACTACCGCATCCTGAAGCCAGGCGCCACCGAGGCGGAGCGGATGCGGGTGGGCCGGGCCATGATCTTCCTGGCCATCCTGGTGGCCGGCTACTTCGGCGTCCGTCCACCCGGCTTTGTGGGGGAGGTGGTGGCCTTCGCCTTCGGCCTGGCCGCGGCCAGCCTCTTCCCAGCCATCCTCCTGGGCATCTTCGACAAGCGCATGAACCGGGAGGGCGCCATCGCCGGGATCCTGGTGGGGTTGATCTTCACCATGCTCATGATCATCCTCATCCGCTCCCAGAAACTCCTGGGCACATCGGAGCCGCTGCTGGAGTCCTTCCTGGGGATCAATGCCCAGGGCGTGGGCGTGGTGGGGGCCATCCTCAACTTCATCATCGCCTTCGCGATCTCCCGCTCCACCCCGCCGCCGCCGGAACACATCCAGACCCTGGTGGAGGAGATCCGGGTGCCTCGGGGCGCGATGAGCCCGGTGGCCGAACACTGAACCGACCTCCGAGCGCACAACCTCTGTGCTGCAAGGGGCGGGATCCCCGCCGCTCCTTTTCCCGTTTTCCCGTCGACGGAGCCCTCCCTCCCGTGATATAATGCGCCTGGATGTGGGTGAGCCAGCGAGATCGAACCATGAAAGAGACCAAAAACGTCTACGTTTCTCCCGCCCTGCCCCTGAAGGCACTGCGCACCGTCTTGGGGGTCTCCCTGTTCTTTTTCCTCTTCTACATCGTCGTCGGCTATTTCATCTGGAAGCTCCCCTTCCCCACCCCCGGAGACCTGCTGGAGATCTTCCTGGTGACCGGCGCCGGCGTGGGTCTGGGGGTCCTCTTCAGCCGCTTCTGGCCTCTGCCGCCGGAGATGGGCATGGAGCGGGTGGTGCGCACCCTGCTCCTGGTCATCCCAGCCCTGGGCCTGGGCATCGCCCTGCAGACCTTCCTGCAAGGCGCCCAGGCGCAACGCGCGCTCTACTTCATCTTCGCCCTGGCCGCCTGGATGGGATCCGGGCACATTGTCCGTATCGAGACGGCCCAGACCGAGACGGCTCAGACCGAGATGGCTCCGACTGAGGCCGCCCGATCCGCCACCGCCCGACATGCAACCGATTGACTTCATCCGATCCACACCCCCCTTCCAGCAGCTGACGGAAGAGGAGCTGCAGCAGGTGGCCAGGGCCCTGCGCATCGTGCGCTACCCGGCCGGCACGGTCATCCTGGCCCGGAACGGCCCGCCCAGCCGCCATCTCTACCTGATCCGGGAGGGGGCCGTGCGCATGGAGCGGGACGGCCAGCCGGTGATGGTCCTGGAGGAAGGGGAGTGTTTCGACTTTCCCTCCCTGCTCAGCCAGCAGCCGCCAATCTTCGATGTGGTGACGGAGGAAGAGAGCCTGATCTATCAGATCCCGGAATCCGTCTTCCGCCGTTTGCTCCAGAACCCGGCCTTCGCTGAGCATTTCCTCCAGGGCCTGAGCCAGCGGCTGCGCCGGGCCGCCATCCCGGATCGCCCGAACTTCTGGGGGGATTTCACCAGCCCCGCGGAGAGCCTGATCCAGCGCTCGCCCCTCTTTGTGCCCCCGGAAGCCACCGTGGCCGAGGCCGCCCGGACCATGCACCAGGCCAACATCAGCTCGGTCCTGATCAGCAGCGATCCCCCAGGCATCATCACCGTGCGGGACCTGCGCAGCCGAGTTCTGGCCCAGGAGCGGCCGCCGGACACCCCCGTCCAGGAGGTGATGAGCGTCCCAGTGAAGACCCTGCCCGCGGAGACCCCCATCTACGGCGCGCTGCTCTGGTCCCTGGAGGAGCAGATCCACCACCTGGTTCTGGAGCGAGAGGGGACCATCGTCGGGGTGATCACCGACACGGATCTCCTGCGCCACCAGACCAAGAACCCGCTTTTCCTCCTGGAGCGGGTGCGGCAGCTGGAGCCGGAGAAAGGGCTGCCCGAGTACGCCCAGGAGGTGTGCGCCACGGTGGAGACCCTCTTCCGGGGTGGGCTGGAGGTGGCCCAGATCGGGCGAGTGGTGGCCAGCCTGAACGACGCCCTCATCGCGCGCCTGCTTCACCTGGCTGAAGAGGAGCTTGGGCCGCCCCCCACCCCCTACGCCTGGATCGTCTTCGGCTCCGAGGGGCGCATGGAGCAGACCCTGCTCACGGACCAGGACAACGCCCTGGTCTACGCGGCGGAGGTCCCCGGCGCGGCGGACTACTTCGCCCAGCTCAGCCAGCGGGTCATCCAGCAGCTGATCCAGGCCGGCTTCCCGCCCTGCCCCGGAGGCTACATGGCCACCAACTGGCGCCGCCCTCTGGACCAGTGGCTGCGGCTCTTCCAGGGCTGGATCGAGACACCGGAACCCCAGGCCCTGGTGGATGCCAGCATCTTTTTCGACTTCCGCCCGGTGTACGGCGCCCTGGATCTGGAGCCCCTGGAGGCCCTTTGCGCCCGAGCCGGGGAGCACCGGATCTTCCTGGCGCACATGGCCCGCCTGGCCACCCACTTTCAGCCTCCCCTGGGTTTTTTCCGCCGCATCCGCCAGGACGAAGAGGGCAAGGTGGATCTGAAGCGAGGCGGCGTGGCCCCCATCGTGGCCCTGGCTCGGGTCTATGCCCTGGAGAGCGGCGTGCGAGCCCGGCCCACCCTGGATCGCCTGGAGGCCGCGGTGACGGCCGGGGCCCTGAGCCGGGAGGGCGCGGAGACCCTGGCCGAGGCCTTCCGCTTTCTGCTGCACCTGCGCCTGCGGGAACAGCTGAAGAGCTGGCGGGCCGGGGAGCCAGTGGAGAACAGCGTCAAGCTGGACGCCCTGTCCAACCTGGAGCGACGGCACCTCAAAGAGGCTTTCCTGGCCATTCGAGAGATGCAGGCGGCCCTGGAGCAGCGTTTCCAGGTGGGCATGCTGGGATGACCTATCCCGGTAGGGGCTTGGTCCCCGCCCGTTTTCGAGAGGAGGTGTGGAATGAACCGTAATCGCACGGCGGGGCAACGCTTGGTAGTGCTTTTCCTGGCGGGCGTGGTGCTCTTCAACTACCCCCTGCTCACCCTCTTCAACAGCCCCCGCACCATCGCCGGCATCCCCCTGCTCTACGCCTACCTCTTCCTGGTCTGGGCTGGCTTCATCGGGCTCATGGCGTGGATCATCGAACGAAAATAGCGGAGTCGGGAGCCGATTGTTGGCTGTTGATCCTTGACTGTTGATGGTTGACCATGCTTCAACCCTGGGTGCTGGTGCTGGTGGCTATTGGCTACATCGGGATCCTCTTCGCCTTCGCCTACTACGGCGACAAGCGGGCGGATGCTGGGCGCAGCCTGGTCAACAACCCCTACGTCTACGCCCTCTCCCTGGCCGTCTACTGCACGGCCTGGACCCTCTACGGCAGCGTGGGACGGGCTGCCAACACGGGTGTGGGCTTCCTGCCTATCTACCTGGGCCCCACCCTCATGGCCGCCCTCTGGTGGTTCGTCCTGCGCAAGATCCTGCGCATCAGCAAGGCCAACCACATCACCTCCATCGCCGATTTCATCGCCTCCCGCTACGGAAAGAGCACCCTGCTGGGCGGCCTGGTCACAGTGATCGCCGTGGTGGGGGTCATCCCCTACATCTCCCTGCAGCTGAAGGCCGTCTCCACCAGCTTCACCCTGCTCTGGCACTTCCCGGATCTCTCCCTGCCGACCATTGACACGGTCCCCCTCCTGCGGGACACCGGCTTCTTCGTGGCCCTGATGATGGCCGCGTTCGCCATCCTCTTCGGCACCCGCCACCTGGACGCCACGGAGCACCACGAAGGGCTGGTGGCCGCCATTGCCTTCGAGTCCACCGTGAAGGTGGTGGCCTTCCTGGCCGCGGGTGTCTTTGTCACCTTCGGCGTCTACCGGGGTTTCGGAGATCTCTTCCGCCAGGCCGCAGCCCAGCCGGAGCTCCGGGCCCTCTTCACCTTCGATCCAGGCACCCATTCCTTCGAAAGCTGGTTCTGGCTCATCTTCCTCTCCATGATGGCCATCATGTTCCTGCCTCGCCAGTTCCAGATGGCCGTGGTGGAAAACGTGAGCGAACGGCATCTGAACACGGCTATCTGGCTCTTCCCCCTCTACCTCCTGCTCATCAACCTCTTCGTCCTGCCCATCGCCCTGGCCGGACGGCTTCAGTTCACCGATCCAGGTGTGGACCCGGACATGTTCGTCCTGCTCATGCCCGCAGTCCACGGACAGGAAGTCCTGGCCCTGCTGGTCTTCGTAGGCGGCCTCTCCGCGGCCACAGGCATGATCATCGTGGAGACGGTGGCCCTGAGCACCATGGTCTCCAACGACCTGGTCATGCCCATCCTCCTCCACACCGGGATCCTCCAGCCCACCACCCAGCATGCCCTGCCCCCGCTGCTCCTGCGCATCCGCCGAGGAGCCATCCTGGCCATCGTCCTCCTGGGCTACCTCTACTTTCGGGTCACCGGGGAAGCCTTCGCCCTGGTCTCCATCGGCCTCATGTCTTTCGCCGCGGTGGCCCAGTTCGCGCCGGCCATCCTGGGGGGCATCTACTGGAAGGGAGGCACCCGGCTGGGCGCGCTGGTGGGTCTGGTTGCCGGTTTCGCCGTCTGGGCGTATACTCTGCCTGTTCCGTCCCTGGCCGAGGCTGGCTGGCTCGATGCCGGCTTCATCCAGGTTGGGCCCTGGGGCCTGGCCTGGCTCAAGCCCTACGCCCTCTTCGGCCTCCAGGGGCT
>WGCB01000273.1 GCA_015494005.1 Caldilineaceae bacterium | reverse complement strand
GATGGACTTCCTCTTCGTGCTCGGCTTCCTGGCCCTGGGGCTGGTCCTGTTGGGGCGGAAGCGCTGGAGCGAGGCTACCTTCGTGCTCCTGGGCGCGGCCATCCCCTTCGGCTCTGGCCTGCTCATGAGCCAGCGCCGCTACATGTGGGTCCTCTTCCCGGCCTTCATCCTGCTGGCCCAGTGGGGCCGGCGCCCCTGGGTGGACCGCGCCATCACCGTCCTCTTCCTCCTGGGGTTGGCCCTCTACACCGCCCTCTTCGCCAACGGCTACTGGGTGGGGTAGAGGATAGCCCCCGCCGGATCGGCGCTCACTCTGGGAGGCATCCACGCTTCCCTGGACTCTCAACTCTCGGCGAAAAAGTGCTATAATGGCAAGTGAATGCAGCTCCACTTGTCCGGTTCAGCCTGCCTACTCTCCGGGAGCGGATGTCCATGAAAAGCGTGCGTTGGCGGCTCGATACGAGGAGATCCTGGCCCCTGCTGGGATGGCTCCTCCTGGCCTCCCTGCTGTTGAGCGGCTGCTTCCCGCTGGTGCGAGCGGCCCCCCTGCCCTACATCGATCTGGATCAGCGGGAGCCCTTGCCGGCCATCGCCCCGGCCCAGGTGCGTCCTCTGCGCATCGCGGTGGCCGCCATCATCTCCCCCCAGGGCACCGCGGAGAGCTACAGCGACCTGGCCGCCTACCTGAGCGAGAAGGTGGGCCGGCCCATTGAGCTGATCCAGCGCCGCACCTACGCGGAGGTCAACGAGCTGGTGGCCCAGAACCAGGTGGACGTGGCCTTCGTCTGCACCAGCGCCTACGTGGACGGCCACGACCGCTTCGGTATGGAGCTGCTGGTGGCCCCGGAGATCGATGGCCAGCGAGTCTACTACTCCGAGCTCATCGTGCCCAGGGCCAGCCCGGCCCAGAGCATGGCCGACCTGCAGGGCAAGGTCTTCGCCTTCACGGACCCCATCAGCTTCAGCGGCCGGGTCTACCCCACCTACCTGGTCCAGCAGCTGGGCCAGACCCCGGAACATTTCTTCCGCCGCTCCTTCTACACCTACAGCCACGACCGGGCCATTGAGGCGGTGGCGGCCGGGGTGGCCGACGGCGCGGCGGTGGACAGCCTGGTCCTGGACTACGCGCTGAAGCGCAACCCGTCCCTGAGCAGGCGCATCCGGGTCATCCACCGTTCGCCCCCCTTCGGGATCCCCCCGGTGGTCATCCCGCCGGAGCTGCCGCCCCGCCAGGCCGCGGATCTGCGGGACATCTTCCTGGCCATGGACCATGACCCGGAGGGCCGGGCCGTCCTGAGCGAGCTGGGCATCGACCGCTTTGTGGTGGTCCAGGACGAGGACTACACCGATGTGCGGCAGCTGACCCAGATGGTGGGAGGCGTCCAGTGAGCGAGCTGGCCGGGACCCTGGCGAGGCAACCGACCCGGTCGGGCTGGAGTCGGCGGCTGTGGAAGATGGCGGGCAGTGTCAGCATCCGCACCAAGATCATGGGCATCGTCCTGGCCCTCACGGTCATCCTGGGCCTGGGCGTGACCTGGGAGGTGCGCACGGTGATGGCCCAGGTCTTCATCAACGAGCTGGAGAGCCGGGGCCAGTCCGTGGTCAGCGACCTGGCCGCCCGCAGCGTGGATCCCATCCTCCTCAACGACACCTACAGCCTCTACCAGCTTCTCACCGAGACGGTGGCCAACCACCCGGACGCCCTCTACGCCTTCGTGGTGGACAGCAACGGCCACGTCCTGGCCCACACCTTCGGCGAGGAAGGCTTTCCCGTCTCCTTGCTGGACAAGAACCCCCTCCAGCCGGACAACCAGATCCACCAGTTCCACTACAACAGCAACCGGGGCCGGATCCACGACTTCATGGCCCCCATCTTCGACGGCCGGGCCGGCTACGTGCGCCTGGGGCTGACCGAGACCCGGCTACGGGGGATCATCGACGCGGTCACCGGGCAGATGCTCCTCACCACCCTGGTGGTGGCGGTGATCGGCATCCTGGCGGCCATGCTCCTCACCTGGCTCCTCACCCGCCCCATCCTCAGCCTGGTGGAGACCACCCGCCAGGTGGGGCAGGGCAACCTGGCGGCCCGAGCCTCCCACTGGGCAGACGACGAGATCGGCGCCCTGGCCGACGCCTTCAACCAGATGGTGGCGGACCTGCAGGTGAGCCGCCAGGCCATCGCCGAGAAGGAGGCGGCCCGGGGTCGGCTGCTGGAGCAGCTGATCAACGCCCAGGAGGAAGAGCGCAAGCGCATCGCCCGGGAGCTCCACGACGGCGTGGGCCAGTCCTTGACCTCCCTGACCGTGGGGCTCAAGGTGGCGGGCCAGATCCAGGAGCCGGCCCTCCTCCAGCAGAAGTACGCGGAGATGCACCAGGTGGCGGTGGAGACCCTGGACCAGGTGCGGCTCCTCAGCCGGGAGCTGCGCCCCAGCGTGCTGGACGACCTGGGCCTGGCCGCTGCCCTGGAGCGCTACGTGGTCGAGTTCACCCAGCTCTACCCGGAGCTCCACGTGGACCTGCACTGTGACCTGGGCGAGCGCCTGTCCCCCACCACCGAGACCACCCTCTACCGCATCATCCAGGAGGCCATGACCAACGCCGCCCGCCACGGCGACGCCAGCACGGTGAGCGTGCTGGTCTCCCGCCGGGACGGGAAGGTGCAGGCCATCATCGAGGACGACGGCCACGGCTTCGATCCGGTGGCGGCCCAGCGGGCGGGGGAGAGCGTGGGCATCCACGCCATGATGGAGCGGGCAGAGCTGGTGGGGGGCAGCCTGGCCATCGAGAGCGGCGAGGAGGGCACCACGGTCTACGCGGAGGTGCCCACATGAAGCCCATCCGCATCCTCCTGGCCGATGACCACGCGGTGCTCCGGGCCGGGCTGAAGTCCCTCCTCAACGCGGAGCCGGACATGCAGGTGGTGGGCGAGGCCGAGGATGGCCTCTCCTGCCTGCGCCAGGTCCTCCTCCTGCGGCCGGACGTGATCCTCCTGGACATCAACATGCCCCGGGCCAACGGCCTGGAGACCCTGAAGACCGTGCGGGAACAGGCGCCGGAAAGCCGGGTCCTGGTGCTGACCATGCACGACGACCTGGGCTACCTGCGCCAGGTCCTGGCCTACGGCGGAGCGGGCTACGTGCTGAAGCAGGCCGCCAGCGAGGAGCTCCTCTCGGCCATCCGCGCGGTGCACCGGGGCGGCGTCTACCTGCACCCGAGCCACGCCCAGGCCCTCCTCCAGGATCCCAGCGCCCAGGCCCAGCCAGCCCCGGCCCGCAGCGAGCAGGAGGAGCGCTACAGCACCCTCAGCGAGCGGGAGGCCCAGATCTTCAAGCTGGTGGCCCTGGGCCATCGGAACAGCGAGATCGCCGAGATGCTCCACCTGAGCGTGAAGACCGTGGAGACGTACAAGGCCCGCCTGATGCAGAAGCTGGGCCTGCGCAGCCGGGCTGCCCTGGTCCGCTATGCCCTGGAGCTGGGCCTCCTGGACCAGGAGTGAGGGAGGGCCGGGCCGTGGACGAGCCAACACCCGATCCCATCGTCTGGGAGCCGCCCCCGCCCCGGGCTGGTCTCCTCCATGCCTGGGACACCTTCATCGGCCCGGGCGCCACCCGAGGGGAGACGCGGCTCATCCTCCTGGCTGGCGTGGGCGGCGTCCTGGTGGCCCTGGGCGCGGCGCGACGGGCAGGCGTGGCCTGGTCCCCTTGGCAGTGGCTGCTCGCCCTGGCCATGGCCCTGGACATGTTCGGCGGCACGGTGGCCAACGCCACTTCGGCCACCAAACGCTGGTACCATCGGCCCGGGCAGGGTCCTGGGCAACACCTGGTCTTCGTCGCCGTCCACGTCTACCCCTTCCTGGTGGCCTGGCTCTACCGAGACGGTGACTGGGGCTACGGGCTGCTGATCTACGGCTATCTCCTCCTGGCCACCCTGATCCTCCTGGGCACGCCCCTCTATCTGAAGCGCCCCATGGCCCTGGCCCTCTACCTGCTGGGCCTGGCCATCCCCTGGCTCCTCCTCTCGCCCATGCCCGGCCTGGTCTGGTTCGTGCCCCTGCTCTACCTGAAACTCATCGTGTGTCATCTCGTGCCCGAGGCGCCCTTCCGGCCCGGTGCGGCCAAGCCCGGTTGACGCCAGGCCCCAGGGATCGCCCAGCGGAACCGGAGGCGCGCAGCGACGGCCTGGCGGAGT
>WGCB01000272.1 GCA_015494005.1 Caldilineaceae bacterium | reverse complement strand
TACTACAGCGCCTGGCTCCTCTTCCCGGAACGCTACCAGACCAGCCTCTGGTGGAACGTCTTCCAGTTCAAGTCCAAGGCGGAGAGCAGCCAGCCCATGTGGGTCCTGAATGTGGGCAACCGCTCCAACGGCGACCTGGTCTTCTACCTCTGGGACGCCATCCGCCAGGAGACGCACCACCATCAGCTGACCGGGGAACGCCTCTCCGTGCCGGTGGGCCAGTGGGTCCACGTGGAGGCCTTCTACCGTCGGGCCACGGACAGCAGCGGCCGCATCGCCATCTGGCAGGACGGGGTGCAGATCTTCGACATCGACGGGGTGCAGACGGCCATCGCGGACAACGTCCACTGGAGCCTGGACAACTACACGGACCGTATCACGCCGGACAACCCGGTCATCTACGCGGACGATGCGGCCATCAGCCTGGAACGCCTGGGGCCCAGGGCGTGCGGCGAATGAGGCCGGGAGGCCCTCGGAGCTACTCATTACTTCTTACTCTTTACGCATTACTCATGCGTTTAAAATTGGACAAACAAACCATGAACCAACTGACACTCCCCCAGCCGGAGCAGCCCTACGCGGTGCTCATCGGGCTGGACAGCCTCCAGGGCTTGCAGGCGGCCCGGGTCCTGGCCCGGCGGGGTGTGCCGGTCATCGGCCTGGCCCGGGATCCGGACGACTACCACTGCCGGACCAACGTCTGCCAGCGAATCTTCTTCACCGAGACGGAGACGCCCGAGCTCATCGACACCCTGGAAGCCCTGGGGCCGAAGCTGGGGCCCAAGGCGGTCCTCTTCCCCTGCGAGGATGCCAACGTGCTGCTGGTCTCCAAATATCGGGAGCGGCTGGAGCCCTGGTACCACATCCTGCTGCCGGAACACCAGGTGCTGGAGACCCTGATGGACAAGGTGAATTTCTATCGCTTTGCCCAGAAGGAAGGCCTCCCCATCCCCATCACCTTCATCGTCCACTCCCGAGAGGAGATGGAGCAGGCCGCCCAGGAAGTGGACTTCCCCTGCGTCCTCAAACCGCCCATGAGCGCGGCCCCGGAATGGGAACACAACACCATGATGAAGGCCTTTCTGGTCCACGACCGGGAGGAGCTCCTGGCCCTCTACGACCAGTACCACCGTTGGGCTCCCTGTTTCATTGTCCAGAGCTGGATCCCGGGACCGGACACCCAACTTTTCACCTGCAACTGCTACTTCGACCAGGAGGGCCAGCCCATCCTCTCCTTCACCACTCGCAAACTGCGGCAGTGGCCACCGGTCACCGGCCAGAGCTGCCTGAGCGAGCTGGCGCCCAATCCCCTGGTGGCGGAAGTCACCCTGGACCTCTACCGCCGGGTGCAGCACCGGGGCCTGGGCTACCTGGAGATGAAGCAGGATGCCCGCACCGGGGAGTACCTGATCGTGGAGCCCAACGTGGGCCGGCCCACCGGGCGCTTCTCCAACGGGGAGATGGCGGGTTTGGAGCTTCTCTACACCATGTACTGCGACCTCCTGGGCTGGCCCCTGCCGGAAAACCGCCTGCGCCAGCCGCAGCTCAAGTGGATCCACCTGCGCCGGGATATCCAGGCTGTGCTCCGGGGGCTGCGGCGCAGGGAGCTGACCCTGGGCCAGTGGCTGGCCTCCTGGCGAGGGCCCAAGACCTTCGGCGTCTTCTCCTGGCGGGATCCGGCCCCCTTCTTCTGGGACGTGGTGCGGGTGGTGCGCCTGCTCTTCTCCGCCCAGGAGCGAGCCAAGCGCCAGTACGATGAGCCCCTGAAGGCCAAATCGAACCCATCCTGGGCCCGCCACCCATGAGCGCTACCCAGGGAGCCAGGGCGCCGGAGGTTCTCCAGGCGAACAGGAGGCCGTCCACGGCCATGGGCCCGGGAGAGGTGGCCCGGTTGGTGGACTTTCACCTGCAGGGCGTGCTCCGGGTGCGCCTGGTGGATCCTGCGCCTCGGGACCTGGCCTCCCTGAAGGAGCTGCTGGGAGAGCCCTCGCCCGCCTCCGAGGACGAACCGGACCTCACCGTCCACTTCCAGGAGCTGGAGACGCCCGCCCAGCTCACCTATCTGGGTCTGCACTGGGCCGGCTTCACCCCGGAGGAGTTCTTCCTGCTGGACGGCGCAGGGCGAGCCGAGGCGGTCATCCCCCTGGACAGGGTGGGCCGGGGCTGTGTGATCCGCTGCCAACGGGGCCGGGGCATCGTGCCCTTGCTCCACGAGATCCTGGCCCTGAGCTTTCTGGCCAAGGGCTGGACACCCGTTCACGGTTCCGCCTTCCGCTTCCGAGGGCAGGGCGTCCTGGTGGTGGGGTGGACCAAGGGGGGCAAGACGGAAAGCCTGCTGGCCTTCGCCAGCCAGGGGGCCGAGTACGTGGGGGACGAGGTGGTGCTCCTGGCGCCGGACGGGGAGGGCATGTTCGGTCTGCCCATCCC
>WGCB01000271.1 GCA_015494005.1 Caldilineaceae bacterium | reverse complement strand
GGCCTGGCTCCGGGCCCGGTGGAAGCCCTTGGCCCTGGGCGGAGCGATCCTTCTGCTCCTGGTCCTGGCGGGGATCGGCGTCACCTGGTGGCGAAATCGGCCCCGGTTCCCTCTGGCCGCACCGGGCGAGACGCTGGTGGTCGTTGCCCCCTTCGCCAACTACACCGGCGGGCAGCAGGGATTCAACGTGGCTGGCCGCCTGCAGACAGTCCTGGTGGAGGAGACAGAACGGGCCCAGCTCCAGGCAGTGCGGGTGGCCCTCTGGCCCCAGGTCCTCCAGGACGAGGCCCAGGCCCTGGCTGCTCTGGAGCAGGCTAGCGCCACTCTCCTCATCTGGGGCGAATACGACAGCGGGCGGGTTCTGGCCCACATCACCCTGGCCGGCAGCCCATCCCAGCCCCAGAGCCGGGAACTGGAGGCCCTGGTGGCTTCCCCTGGGGAGCTCTCCACCACCATCAACAGCGAGCTGCCCCAGGACGTGCGCTACCTGGCCCTCCTCTCCCTGGGTGAGCTCTACCTGCAGCGGCAGGAGTTCGGACTGGCCCAGGCCACCCTGGAGCGAGCCCGGGCCAACGCCCCCCAGGACGATCCCAGAGGGCTGGCGGCCCTCTATTTCCGCATGGGCTACGCCTATCAGATGGGAGAGCCGCCGGATCTGGCCAAGGCCATCGACGTCTACAGCCGGGCTATCGAGCTGGATTCTCGCCATGCCCGAACCTACTACAACCGGGGGCTGGCCTATCTTCACCGGGGCAAAGCCAGCGATCTGGGCGCCGCCATCCAGGATTTCGACCAGGCCATTCGCCTGGATCCTGGCTACGCGCCGGCCTACACCAGCCGAGCCGTGGCCTTCCTGCTGCGCAAAAGGGAGGGAGATCTGGAGCGGGCCCTGGCGGATCTCAACCAGGCCATCGAGCTGGCGCCAGACCAGCCCCTGGCCTATTTCAACCGAGGGTTGCTCTTCATTCGCATGGACAATCGGGAGGGCTGGGTGGCGGATCTCACCCGGCTGGTGGAGCTGGCGCCGGATTTCGCGGATGGCTACGGCGCCCTCTGCTGGGGCTATGTGCTGGACCAGGAGCCGGAGGCGGCTCTGCCCCTCTGCGAACAGGCCATCACCCTGGGCTCCTCCGTGGCCCTGAGCAGCCGAGGCATGGCCCTGGCCCAGCTGGGGGAGTACTCCGCGGCGGCGGTGAGCCTGCGCCAGTTCCTGAAGTGGCTGGACGAGCAGCCAGCCGACAACCCCTACCAGCGCTATCGGGAGCAGATCCAGGAGTGGGTGCAGGTGCTGGAGGAGGAAGAGCGCAACCCTCTGGATGAGGAGATCCTGGCCCGCTTGCGCCTGGAGTGAACAGCCCCCGGAACCTTCGTTATTCCGCCAGGAACGCCTCGATGGCCGGACGGGTCTGTCCCCAATCCCGGTGCACCATCCCCGCCATGCCCACCGCCTGGGCGCCTCGCACATTCTCCGGCAGATCGTCCACGAAGAAGCTCCTCCCAGGAGGGATCGCCAGCCGCTGGGAAGCCAGGCGGTAGATGCGGGGATCCGGCTTCATCAACCCCACCTCGTTGCTCAACAGCACAGCGGAAAAACGGGTCAGCTCCGGCAGGTTGGCGTGCAGCCAGATGGCATGCACGGCCACCGTGTTGCTGATGATCCCCACCCGCACCCGGGGACGCTCCTCCAGGGAAACGGCGTAGGCCAGGGCCTCCTCGTCCCGGGCCATGCCCTGGCAGGCCGCCTCCACGAAGCGGTGGAAATCCGGGGTGGCGCCCACCCGCTCCACCAGCAGGCGATGGGTCTCTCGGGCGCCGATCTTCCCCGTGCCCAAGGGCTCGGACAGCTCCCGAAGCAGGGCTCGGATCGCCTCCGGGCTGGCCTGGCTGACCGAGGCGATACCGGCGATGGTGCGTTCGTGGTCGTAGTGGATGAGGACGCGTCCCAGGTCGAAGAGGATGGCTTTCATGGCCTGGATCCTATGCCATCTCTCCGGGGAAAGCAATTTCGGCCGCCGTAGGAGGCGAGCGGCCAACGGACCGATCAGCGACGGCCCAGCGCCGTTGCTGGGCCGTCACCTGGGAGAGAGATGAACTTTTGGGCTGCTCGGGATAAGCAACATCCAAAGGAGGAGGATGATGGCTGGTCAGGATGCCATGAGCGCTGTCATCAAGATGCCCACGAAGCCCAGGGAGCTAAGCAGCCCCACGACCAGGGCGATGAAGAAAAGCGGGCCGTAGCGGTTGCCGGTGGGCTGGGCGTTCTGCCGGGAGGATCGCCGGGTGGTGAAGGTGAAATCCAGGGTCTCGGCGCTTCCGCCCCCCACGGAGGGAGCCACAGCGCGGACGATAGAGGCGAGCAGTTTCAGCAGTGTCAGGGTCAATGTGGTCATCAGCGGCCTCAAGGAAAGGGCTTCTGTGCAGTTGTTTTCGCTGCCTCCACTATAGTTGCTTTTGCGGAGGAGACGTATGGGAACATCGCCCCACAGCCCGTTAGTCCTTTTCCGCCATGCTCAAAACGACGCCAGGGAAACCCAGCAGAGCCCCTCCAGATCGGGCCCTGGGACACTCCGAAGGCAAGGGCTCAGCGCTGCAAGGTGAAGCGCCGCAGGATGGAGCCGCCGATGAACTCCCGGATGATGGAGTTGTCCGGGACCACATCCGCGTCCATGGAGCGCACCCACTGGAGGAAGGCCAGGAGCCGCCGGGCCTCGATGTAGGCGGAAGTGTCCCGCTCGATCTGGAGGAGCAGGGGCTCCACCACCGGAGCCAGGACGGAGAGCTCGTAGAGGAGCGCCGAGTTGAAGAAGACATCCGCGTTCTCCTGGTAGGGGAAGATGTATTTCTCCTCCCCCCGGCGCACGCTCGCCCAGTTGTTGATGGTTTCCGTGGCCGTGTAGCCCCGGTGCCGATGGTCCCGGGCGATGCGCCGCAGCAGGCGGACATCCGAGGTGGAGACCCGGTTGTGCCGGTCCAGGTTCAGGTGCGCCAGGACGCTGACGTAAATGCGCAGGGTGTTCTCGGCCGGGATGGACTGGGTGAGGGCCGGGTTCAGGCCGTGGATGCCCTCGATGATGAGCACCTCGTTGGGGCCTAGCCGCACCGTCTCGCCCATCTCTCGCTGGCCTGTCTTGAAGTTGTAGTAGGGCAAGGTCACTTCTTTGCCGGCCAGGAGATCCGCCAGATGTTGGTTCAACAGGTCCAGGTCCAGGGCGTCGATGGACTCGAAATCGTAGTTCCCGTTCTCGTCCCGGGGTGTCTCATCCCGGTTGACGAAGTAGTTGTCCAGGCTCAGGGCGAAGGGGCGGATGCCGTTGGAGAGCAGCTGGATCTCCAGACGCTTGGCGAAGGTGGTCTTGCCGCTGCTGCTGGGGCCGGCAATGAGCACCACCCGGATCCGGTGGTTCCGGAACTGGCCAGCTTCGCTGCCTCCCTCGGCCTCCCCCTGGCGATCGTGCCAGGAGTCCACGATCTTCCCGGCGATCTCAGCGATGCGCCGCTCGTGCAGGGCCTCGCTGATCAGCACGATCTCCGCGATGCGTCCCTTGGTGATGGCGTTGTTCAGGGAGCCCAGATTGCGCAGCCCCATCTTCCGCATCCACTCCCGATACTCCCGGAAGACCTCGGACAGGCCGCCGCTGGGCCGGATGGGCTGCAGCTTCACCGGATCCGAGCGACGGGGGAAGCGCAGCAGGAAGCCCCGACCGTATTTGGCCAGAGCGAACCAGCGCAGATAGCTGCTGCTGGGCACCATGTAGCCGTGGAAATAGTTCTGCACCCCGTCCAGGGAGTAGATGGCCAGATCGTCCTTGCGCCGGTAGGCCAGGAGCTTCACCTTGCTCTCGTCGCCGCTCTGCTGGAAAAGGGCCAGGGCCTTCTCCAGGGGCACCCGGCTGGCCACGATGGGCAGATCCTCCTCCACGATGCGGTGCATCTCCGCCTCGATCTCCGCCAGCTCTTGGGAGGTGAAGGCCGGCCGGTTCTGCACGGTGCAGTAGTAGGCGCCGAAGGGGAGGCTCTGCTCCACCACGATATCCACCGAGGGGAAGCGGCGGTGCAGCGCGGCCAGGAGCAGCAGGGTCAGGGAGCGGCGGTAGATGCGAATGCCATCCGGGTGGGACATGTCGATGATGGCCACGGACGCGTCCCGGTTCACCGGCAGGGTCAGCTCGCGCAGGCGGTGGTTGAACAGGACGGCCATGGGCGGCGCGGGGATGGGCCGGTCCTGGATGGCCCGCCAGACGAAACGCTCCACTGGTGCGCCAGCAGGGCCCAGGTAGATGCGCCCATCGTCCAGCTCCACCTGGGCGTCCGGCCGCTTGACGTCCACCCGGCGGATGGATGCACTGCTCCGAGCCCGCTCCCAGCCGTTGGTCAGCCAGAGGAGGCCAGCAGAGTCGGCGCTGGCCCCGTCCGCCCCTTGCCCTGAGTTTCCGCCCATGCGAGGCGTTGGTTCTGTGTCGATTCGCTGCTGTGTCATCGGCTATGCCATCCCATCCACTCGATGCTGCACCATGCACGTTGGCTGTCTGCTCGCCCTCTACCCCAGCCCCGCCGTGACGAGCTCCCAGCGCCCGAAGATCCTGGAGAGACGAAAAACTGACACATGACCGAAGTCATGTGCCAGCCCGCGGCGTCGCCTTGAGGACCTGTGGCCAGGTCTCAGCTTCGCGGGGCTTTCCTCTTCGAAAACCCGCCTCGGCTGTTGAGGTGTGGGGGCTCACACCAGACCCCAGTCCCCCTCCTCTTCCTCGAACTCGAAGGCCAGTTCCTCTTCGTCCTCTTCTTCGTCGTCCTCGCCGGTGACGAAATCGGTGACGTCGTAGAGGCGCTCGTCCATCTCCTCTTCGAAGAGGGGTTCCGCCTCGTCCCACTCCAGGTCAGCCACGTCTAAGACCCCTGCCTCGGTCTGCGGCTCGAATTCCTCGTAAGTGATGCAGGCCAAGGTCTCGGGATCCAGCTCGATTTCGTCCGCATCGCACCAACCATTGATCCAGTAGATGCAACGCTCCATGGGACATCGCACCCTTGTCATCACGGACCTCCTGTCATGCACAACCCCCTCACGGACCGGGCGCAGGGTCTGGGGCAGTCTGCCTGATCCTGCCGCTCTGCGCAGGACCGGCAGAAAATGGGTGTTCGGTCTATTGGGCAGTATACCACAATTCGGGGGGCCGTCAACGGTCTGGGAGACTACAGAAAGGCGGGCAATTTGGCCCCAAACAGACCGGGATCCAGGATGTTTTTCCGGCACGGGGAGGATCTTGGACGAAGTTGCCGAGTGGCGCGGCCTGGCGGAAAGGCAATTGGTGGATCCCCAGGCCCTCGGCTATAATCTGTACCTGCTGCTCCTTTCCTGGACGCAGACCCAGTGCCTTGCCTGGCAACTCGCTCATTCTGATAAAGACAAGGAGTTTTTCAATGGCGAAAAACAGCCCGGACGCCCAGACCGGATCCCCAGAGC
>WGCB01000270.1 GCA_015494005.1 Caldilineaceae bacterium | reverse complement strand
GCCTCGGCCACGGAGAGGGTGCGCTGCACGTCTTCTTCGCTCAGGTAGAGAAAGGGCAGGTTGGGTGGGTTCATGGGTTAGCTCGACGATTGGGTGATTAGGTGATGGGTGATTGGGCGATGGGATGGTTGGGGTCAGATGAGCAGGCTGCCGTCGTCCCCGCCCTGGCGACGCATGCGCTCGGCCAGGGAGATGAGCAGCATCTCCAGGACCACGATGACGCTGGAGACTGCGTTGATCACCGGCAGGTTCTTGGGAAACTTCAGGGCAGACCAGACCCAGATGGGGAAGGTGACCTGGGAGCCGATGACGAAGTGGGTGATGACGAAGGCATCGAAGGACCAGTTGAAGGCCAGGATGGCCGCCGCGATGATGGCCGGCGCGATGATGGGCAGGGTCACCAGGCGGAAGGCCTGGATGGGTCCACAGCCCAGGTCCCGGGCCGCGGCCTCCAGGTTGGGATCGAAGTGATGCAGGCGGGAGGCCACCAGCACGGCCACCAGGGGCGCATCGAAGCTGATGTGGGCCAGGATGACCGTGAACATGGAAAGCTGGATCCCCACCCGGTTGAAGAAGATGAGCAGGGCGATGCCCAGGATGAGCCAGGGCATGACGAAGGGGATGGTCACATAGCCGGTGAAGAAGAGACGCCCAGGGTAACGGTACCAGGCCATGGCGTAGGCGGCCATCACCCCCAGGATCAGGCTGAAGACCGTCACCACCACCGCCACCCAGAGGGAGTTCCAGAGGGCCTCCAGCAGATCCGGCCGCTCCAGGGCCTGCTGGTACCACTTCCAGGTGAAGCCGCTCCAGGGCAGGCTCATGATGGTGGAATCGTTGAAGGAGAAGGCGATGAGGATGACAATGGGCAGGTAGATGATCAGCCCCATCACCGCGTAGGTGTAGAAGCCCAGCCAGAAGCGAGAGGTGCGCAGTCGGTCCATGGGTCACCTACATGAGCTCTTCCAGCCCGGCCACCTTGATGACCAGGGCCACCAGGACCAGGGTCACGGCCAGGAGGATGAAGCCAATGGCCGAGCCCAGCCCCCAGTTGCCGGCGGAGAGGAACTGGTTCTCGATGACGTTGCCCAGCATGTAGCCCGAGGGCCCGCCCACCAGGGCCGGCACCGCGAACTCCCCCAACATGGGGATGTAGACCAGGACGAAGGAGGCGAAGAGGCCGGGCACGCTCAGGGGCAGCAGGACGTGGAGGAAGATGCTCAGCCGGTTGGAGCCCAGGTCCCGGGCCGCCTCGATCACCTCCTGGGGGATACCCCGCAGGGAGAGGTAGATGGGGATGACCACGTAGGGCAGCCACTCGTGGATGAGCACGATCATCACTGCGGCCTTGCTGTAGAGGAGAAAGCCCAGGGGCTCCTGGATGAGGCCCAGCTGCATCAGGGTGCTGTTGATCACCCCGCTGGGCCCCAGGGCGATCTTCCAGGCGAAGATGCGGATGAGGAAGTTGATCTCCACCGGGATGATGAGCAGATAGAGGATCAGGTAGGAGTTCCCCGGCGCCACCCGGGCCAGGAAATAGGCGATGGGGTAGCCGATGATCACCAGCAGGGCCATGGAGCCCGTGGCGATGAGGAAGGTGTTCCAGAGGGCCCGCAGGTAGATGGGCGTGGTGAGGAAAACCCGGTAGTTCTCCAGGGTGAAGATCGGCTCCAGGCTCATGAAGCCCGACTTCCAGAAGCTGATCACCAGCAGGATCCCCATGGGGACGTAGAAGAAGATCAGCAGGTAGAGGAAGGGCGGGAAGATGTTCAGGGTCAGCCCCAGGTAGCGGCGGAAGGTCCGCTGCCACTGGCTGGCCCGGGATGGGGCGGAGACAGCCACGGCGCTCATCAGGCCACTCCCTTGCCGTGCTTCCGAGAGACGGTGGCGATGCTCTCCTCGATGATGTCACAGGCCTTGCGGAAGAGCTCCTCCGGCATGTTCAGGGCCGGGAGCAGGCGCAGCCACCAGATGCCCTCCTCGTCGATGAGCACCAGGCCCCGGCGGATGCACTCCTTGTGGATCTCCCGGGTGATGGCCGGCGCCGGCTGCTTGCTCTCCTTGTCCTCCACGAACTCCAGGGCGATGTAGAGCCCCTTGATGCGCACGTCCCCGACGATCTCGTAGCGTTCCACCAGGGAGCCCAGCCGCTCCAGGGCCACCTGCTCCAGCTGGGCCACATGCTCCAGGACGTTCTCCCGCTCCAGGGCTTCGATACCGGCCACCGCGCCCGCACAGGCCGCGGGCTGCCAGGCGAAGGTCCCGCCCAGGTAGATCTCGTCCGAGGCGGTCATGGCCTCCTCCGTGCCCATCACCGCGGCGATGGGCAGCCCGCCCCCGGTCAGGGCCTTGGCCAGGGGCATGAGCTGGGCCTCCACGCCGGGCCAGTGCTCGATGGCGAACATCTTGCCCGTGCGCCCGAAGCCCGTCTGCACCTCGTCGTTGATCATCACCCAGCCGTACTTCTTCCCCAGCTCGTGCAGCCCCTCCATCCAGCCGTCCGGCGGGATGTAGATGCCGTTCTCCCCCTGGATGGGCTCATAGAGCACCCCGGCGATCTGCTCCGGCGCGGTCTCGT
>WGCB01000269.1 GCA_015494005.1 Caldilineaceae bacterium | reverse complement strand
CTCCAGGCCCTGGCGGATGGCCTGGGCCAGGGCCTGGAGGGGGGCGCTGGGAGCCAGGTCCAACTCTGTCTCCAGGGCTCGAGCCAGGCGGGCGTAGAGGGCCAGGGCGTCGTCCCGGCGCTGGGACTGGGCCAGGGCGCGCATGGCCAGGGCAGTGGCCTCCTCCCGCAGGGGATCCAGCTGGATCTGGCGCTGGGCGAAGCGCTGGACCGCCGGCAGCTCTCCCCGCTCCAGGTGGTGCCGGGCCAGGAGGTCCAGGGCCTGGAAGAGCTCCTGGCGCAGCCACTCCCGCTTGAGCAGGACCCACTCCTGGAAGGGCAGGCTGTCCACGGAGAGGCCCTGGAGGAAGTCACCCCGGACCAGGTCTACGGCGGCTTCCAGGCGGCGGGCGCAACGCCGGCAGCTCTCGGGCCGGGCGTGGCGGTGCTCTCGGCAGCGCTCCAGGGCCTGGAGGAAGGCGGCCAGATCCAGGCTGTGGTCCGAGGCGGGGTTGAACTGGACCTGCTGGCGGTGGACGTGGAGGAAGGGCGGGGCGTCCGGCCCGTGGGGGATGGCCCGTTGCAGGCGGCTCAGGGCCTGGCGCAGGTTCTGGCGGGCGGTTCCCGGCGGCCGGCCGGGCCAGAGGAGCTCGGCCAGATCGGCGCGAGCATGGGGGTGGTCTCCTTCCGCGGCCAGGTAGGCCAGGAGGGCCTGGATCCTGGGCGAGGTGATGGCGGTGACCGGCGTCCGATCCAGGGTGAGCTGGAAAGGGCCGAGGAGGGAGAGGGCGAGATGGGGCATGGGCCGTGGCCGGGAGGGCTAGGCCGGGGACGATCCCCGGTTCCTGGGTGGTCGGTCCATTATAGCGCAGATTGGACTGAGCGGGAACCGTCGGTCAAAGGCCGGGGACCGTGACGCGCTGTCCGGGAGGCGGCATGTGGCTTTTGACCTCACCCCCTGTCCCCCTCTCCACGCGGCTGGAGAGGGGGGACTCGAGCGGGCAGTTTGGAGGTGGCCTGCGGCCCGGTTCAGCGCAGGTTCCTCCCCAATGGGGGCTGCCCAGTCACGCCTGGGTCACGCTGGGGTGGGACAATGGCTTCATGAGACCATCCGCCGCCTACCACTCCTATCTGCTGCGCATCCGCCGGGTCCAGGACCGGGCTCCGGGCCGTTCCGAGGGCGCCTGGCGCTTCAGCCTGGAGAGCCCGGACGGCCAGGAGCGCCACACCTTCACCTCCCTGCGGGGGCTGGCCGCGTTCCTGGCCTTCCTGGTGGAGCCGGATGGGCCAGGGCCTGGCTAGGCAGGAAGCTGCCCGGCTGTGGCCTGGGCCCACGCCGCCTCCAGCATGGCCACGCTCTTGGGCATGGCCGTGGAGGCATGCTCCGCGCCCTCCATCTCGATGGAGCAGTAGCCTCGCCAGCCCGCATCCAGGAGGGTGCGGAAGATGCGCGCGTAGTCCAGATCCAGGGTGTACCAGGAGCCGCCGCCGGGATAGGTCTTGGCGTGGGCCAGCCAGACGTAGGGGGCGATGGTCTCCATGGCCGCGTACATGTCCTCCTCGAAGATGAAATTCCCCATGTCTAGGATGGCCTGCAGCCAGGGGGAATCCACCGTCTCGATGATGCGACGCATGTCCGCGGCGAAGGTGGTGAGCCCAATGGTTCTCCAGCAGGAGCATCACGCCCCGCTCCTCCGCCCGGGGCAGGCAGGCCTGAATGGCGTCGGTCACCCAGCCCATGGCGTCCTCCTTCGTGTAGCCGGGCCACGGATCCACCCAGCCCTTGGCCTGGAGCAGTTCATCGAAGCTGCCGCCCTTGCGGAAGCCACCGGAGTTGATGCGGATGGAGGGAATGCCCATCTCGTGGGCCAGGTCGATGCAGTGCAGGGTGTGGTCGATCTGCTGTTGGCGCACCTCCGGGTCGTCGTGGACGAAATCCTGGTGGGTGGAGAGGTTGTACAGGTCCAGGCCCAGGCGAAAGGCCTGGCGTTTGAGCTTCTGCAGGTAGGCGTTGTCCTCCGATGCCATCTGGACCTGAAGTATCTCCACGCCGTGCAAGCCCAGCTTGGCGGCCTCGTCCAGCACGGTTTCGATGGGGGTTCGTTCCGGTGTGAAGTGCCAGTAGGAATAGGTGGAGGTGCCGAGCCGCAGGTGAGGGGTCGTCATGGGGTTCTCCTTTGGGATGAGGGGGTGTGTCCTCGGGGCTCGGGATTTTCCGTCCCGGGCCTAATCTTCCAGGGGCAGGGCCACCGGCTCCCCCCGCCGCGCGGATTCGTACGCGGCCAGGGCCACCTCCAGGGCCTTCAAGCCATCCTCCCCGGTGATGGAGGGAGCCCGATCCTCCTGGATCATGGCCACGAAGTCCCGGATCAGGCCCAGATCGATGTTGCTGCCCCAGCCGACCCAGCTGGTCTTGCCGGTCAGGTCGCTGCTCACCTGCAGGTGCTGGCTGAAGGCGTCCACCCGCACCAGGCCCCGTTCCCCCAGGACCTCGATCTTCACGTCGCCCCAGGTGGGGTAGCTGGGCGGCCGGGACCAGCTGGTGTCCAGGGTGCCGTAGACGCCGTTGCTCAGGCGAAAGCTCAGCAGCCCCGCATCGTCGATGCCCAGGCCCGGGTGGAGCAGCTCCTGCCCCACCTCCGCGTAGACCTCCACCACCTCCGTCCCCCAGAACCAGCGCAGCAGGTCGATCACGTGGACTGTGTGGTCCATCACCGCGCCGCCCCCGGCCAGCTCCCGGTCCGTGAACCAGCCGCCGGGCATGGAGCCGTGGTTGGTGCACTTGGCGCTGTGGATTGTGCCCAGCGTCCCCGCGTCCAGGGTCTGCTTCAGCTCCTGGATGGCGGGGGAGAAGCGCACGGGGAAGGCGATCTGGAGCCGGGTGCCTGTCTCCCGGCAGCGGCGGATCATGGCCTGGCCGTCGGCCAGGGTGGTGGCGATGGGCTTCTCGCAGAGGATGGCTTTCACTCGGCCCGCGGCCTGCTCGGTCAGCCGGCGGTGGCGGGCGTTCTCGGCACAGACGATCACCCCGTCCAGCCCCTGGTTCAGCAGGGCATCCGCGTCCGAGAAGTAGTCGGTTCCGAAGCGGGCGGCCCGATCCTGGCCCCGGGCGGGATCGTCGTCGTAGATGCCCACCAGGACCACATCGGGGATCTGTTGCAGGCAGGAGGCATAGCTGTCCGCGTGGAGGTGGGCGAAACTGAGCATGCCGATGCGAATGGGATGGGTCATGGGTCGAGCCCCCTTATGGTTGGATGGCGATGGGTTTGCCCTGCCGCTCGCTCTCGATGGCGCCCAGGGCGATCTTCACCGCCATGAGGCCATCGTAGGCGCTGACCTGGGGCGACCGGCCCTGGTCCACGGCCCGGACGAAGTGGGCCAGCTCCGCGTAGAAGGGGTCGTCCTCCGGCGCGGTGGGGGAGCTGGTGCGGCTCTGGACATCCATGGGGTCGTCCTCGCCTTGGAGGATGGCCTGGACCGGCGCCGGGGCCAGGGAGTCCCACTCCACGATACCCTTGTCGCCGGCGATCTCCAGGCGGGTGCGGAAGCGGCCCGGCGGATAGGCCCAGCTGGCTTCGATGTGGCCGATGGCCCCGCTGGCAAAGCGCAGGGCGATCAGGGCGTGGTCCTTGGGCTCCTTGCCCGCGAACATGAGCCCCCGGGCGAAGACCCGCTCCACCTCGCCGCAGCACCAGCGCTGGAAGTCGATGTCGTGGATGCCCACGTCCAGGATGACGCCGCCGCTCTTCTCGAAGTCGCCGTAGTAGGAGCGGGCCGTGGCCTGGCTGCCCCAGCCGCCTCCGCCCGGCGCGCTCCCGCCCCGCACGGTGCGGATGACCCCCGGCTGGCCGATGGCGCCGCTTTCCACCACGGCCTTGGCCTGGGCAAACTGGGGGAAGAAGCGCACCACGTGGGCCACGAAAAGGGGCGTGCCGGTGCGGGCCTGGGCGTCCACGATGGCCTCGCAGTCCGCCAGGTGACGGGACAGGGGCTTCTCCACCACCGCGGGGATCCCGGCTTCCAGGGCCGCCAGGACCGGCTCCCTGTGGGCCGTGGCCGTGGTGCAGATGTCCACCGCCTCCACGTCATCCAGCAGGGCCTCCAGGGAGGGGTAGACCTGGCCGCCGAAGCGATCCGCGGCCCGCTGTGCGGCCGATTCGTCGATGTCATAGTAGCCTGCCAGCTCCACGTCCGGCATCCGGCTCCATCGATCCATGTGGATCTGGGCAATGGAGCCAGCGCCGACGATGCCGATTCGTTTGGGCATGGAAATCTCCTCGGTGAATGGTGGTTTGGCGATTGGCGATTGGGAGGCTGAGCGACTGGGCGATGGGAGAATGGGGGTGTTCCGCCGACGTTTTTCTCCGCTTTCTTGCTCTCCAATCTCTGATCGCACCCTCTCCAATCTTCATTTTTCCAATCTCGATCTTCTCCCCTCAACTCTCCCGCAGCCCGTAGTGCACGTCGATCTCCCGCTGATACCCGTCCACCGTCCCGCTCAGGATCTCGTCCAGGCTCACGGCTCGGCCCAGGTGAGAGGACTCGATGATGCCGTAGGCCGCGGCCAGGTCCCGCAGGCCCTCCATACCGTCGGTTTCGGGCTGGCCGCCCTGCTCGATGGCCTGGAGCCAGTCCCACTGCTGGATGGCGAAGGGGTCCCGGAGGCCGTGGGGGAACTGGGCTTCCCGCAGGCCAGGGTCGGCCTCGGCCCAGTAGGCGGCCACCAGATCCCGCCGGCTGCCGTCGTCCAGGATGATCTGCCCGTCCTTGATGCAGCCCTTGCTGCCGTAGAAGACCGGCCCGCCGGGGATGGGCGTGGCCTCCCCGTGGCCGCCCCAGGACCAAAGCAGCTGGGCCACTGCGCCGGTCTCGGTGGTGACGGTGGCCATGTAGGTGTCGTCCACATCCGCCTCCACCTGGACGCCGGTGGCCGGGTCCCCGTGCAGATAACGGACCGGCTCCAGGATGCTCACGGTGCCGGCCACTCGGGTCACCTCGCCGCCCACGGTGCGTAGCCAGTCCATGACGTGGACGCCGATGTCGATGGCGCCGCCACCCCCGGCCTGGAGTTTGCGGTGCCGCCAGGGCGTCTCGGCCACGATCTTGTTGGGGGACCAGGGTCCACCCACGCCGCCGAAGAGGGCCATCTGCAGCTCCCCGATCTGGCCTGTGTTCACGGCCCAGGCCACGGCTCGCACCTCCTCCATCTGCCGCACGTTCTCGAAGACGCCCAGGGTCAGCCCTCGCTCCTGGGCCAGGTCCACCAGCAGGCGGCCGGCCCGCACGGTGATGGCCAGGGGCTTCTGGGTGAGCAGATGCTTCCCCGCGTTCAGCGCGGCGGCCCCGATCTGGTGGTGCATGGCCAGGGTGGTGAAGTCGTTCACCGCGTCCACCAGGCCCGAGTCGATCATCGCCTGGTAGTCGGTGAAGATGGTCACCTCCGTGTCCGGCTGGAAGTCGTCTAGCCAGATGTGGGGCGCGGCCAGGGGGT
>WGCB01000268.1 GCA_015494005.1 Caldilineaceae bacterium | reverse complement strand
GTCCCAGACATGGTAGCCCAGGAGCTGGGCCCGGCCGTCGAAGTTGGTCCAGGGCTCCGCGGGGAGGGCGGGCGTGTAGATGGTGCTGGCCCGGCTCTGGTGCCACTTCAGGGGCAGGAAGATCAGGGCCCCGGCCAGGAGCAGCCCCAGGAGCAGGCCCCAGAGGCGCTTCCAGGCCAGGAGGCCCAGGAGGAGCAGCAGGGTGGTCAGGGAGATCCAGGCGCCTGCTCGGCGGGGCGGCGTGGGGCCGAAGCGCAGGGCCACCTGGTGCTCCCCGGCGGGCACGGTGGCAGTGACCAGGCCCAGCTCCGTGGACGGGGTGGTCTCCACCGGTTGGCCGTCCACGGTCACCTGCCAGCCCGGGAAGTAGAAAATGTGCCAGCGCAGGGTCACGGGCTGGGGGCTCTGGACCGTGAGCTCCTGGGAGAGGGCGGCCTGACGTCCCAGCTGGATGCGGGGGATCACGGGCAGGGGCGGCTCGGTGGGCGGGCTGTCAGCGGGCAGGAACCAGCGGTCCCGCAGGTGGTCCGCCCAGACGGGCATGTACTCGAAGAGCCAGGGGCCACCGTGCTCCCGCAGCCAGAGGCCGGTCTGGAAGTCGTACTTGGCCAGGATGCTCGGCCCCAGGTCCGCCTCCTCCAGGGGCTTCTCCTCCCCAGGGACCGTGGCCACCTCGGCGATGTTGCTGGGCAGGGAGCCGGGCACGATCCAGAGCAGGGTGATGGCCACGCTCACCAGGGCCAGCCAGCCGGAAGGCAGGCGGCGGTATCCCTGGGGCAGCCAGGCCACCAACAGGGTGATGCCGCCCACCAGGTAGGCCATGGCCAGGGCCAGGGGGCCGTACCAGCGCCAGGGATACTGGAGGTAGAGGAGGGGGCGGAAACTCTCCCAGAGGGGGCTGGAGAGGCGGCTGGCCAGGAAAAGGGAGACCAGGGCCATGCCGGTGAAGAAGAGATGCTGCCAGCGTTCCAGCCGCCGCAGCCGGGACCAGGAGAGGGAGACGGCCACGATCCCCACCAGGGCCAGGAAGGGGGTCCGGGAGGCGTTGGTCAGCTCCACGCCGGGCCAGGGCAGGGCGAAGAGCTGCTCCAGGCGCTGGATCATGTACTGGGCGTAGCGGCGGGTGCCCGCGGTGATCTCCGCCGCTTCTGCCGCGTGGATGTAGTCGACCTCCAGCAGGGCGGGCAGGGTGAAGAAGGCAGTCAGCCCTGCGCCCAGGAGCCCCATGAGCAGGTACCCGGCCAGGGCCGAGGGGAGCGCCCTCCCCGGGGCCAGAAGCTGTCGGGGGCGCGGCCCGTGTCGGCGCCAGGCCGCCACCGCCCAGACCGCCGCGTAGGCCGCCAGGAAGGGGGCGAAGAGGACCACGCTCAGGTTGTGGGTGAGGATGAAGCCAGCCAGGATCAGCCCGCCCAGCAGGCTCCAGGCCAGGCTGCGGGAGCGGCCGATGTGCCAGATGGCCAGGAGGAGCAGAGGCGGGAAGAGAAAGGCCCAGTGTTCGGGCAGGGCGCCCCGGGTGTAGCCGTCACCGACCCGATAGGCGGCGTAGGAGTAGAAGAGCGCACCCAGCAGGGCGCCGGCCCGGTCCAGGGAGTGGCGGGCGAAGGCGTAGAAGGCCCAGGCGGGCAGGACGAAGCCCAGGGCGATGAGGGCCCGGAAGCTGTCCAGGAAGCCCAGGCCCAGGATGTGGAGAAGCTCCCCCGCGTAGTAGATCAGGGGGGCGTAGAAGTTGAGGATCGGGAAGCCGTAGCCGAAGCCCATCTCCTGGAGCCAACGAGGGTAGAGCGCGCCGCCCCGCAGGGCCCGATCCAGGGTGTAGAGGCGGAAGATGTGGTGGTAGCCGTCGTGGGTGGCGGGCAGGTAGGGTTCGGTCAAGGGCCGGAGCAGGGGCAACAGCAGGAGCAGGATGAGGGCAGGCATGAGCAGCCCTCCCCAGCCGGCGCGGAGTTTCAGCGAGAGGGGTTCGGACATGCGGGGATGTTCGGCTGCCGCCTGGATCTCCGAGGAAGGTCTACGCAAAACCATAGAGGCCATTATACCAGGAGCCCAGTCCCGGCCTGAAAACGGAGTTCTGAAAGACGGGAAGCCCCTGGGGTGTGCTATAATGGACGCCATCTTCCAGCCCAGGCACCATGGAAACCCAAACACCACCCGGACAGACCGGAACAAAGAGGCGCTATGGCTCGTTCATCCCAAAAGGCGGGACAGGGGCCCAGGAAACCAGGCACCAGTACCGCGGCCTTCGGCTCGCCAGGACGGCGCAACCACGATGCGGCCGCATTCTATGCCGGCCGGCTCTACCAGGGCCTCCCCCAGGAGGAGAAGGTCCCAGAGGTGGAGAACCCCATCCCCGAGGAGCAGCTGGACCGGATCTTCTGCCGGTCCGCGGAGGAGATGGCCGAGCTGCCGGATGCCAGCGTGCACCTCATGGTCACCTCGCCCCCCTACAACGTGGGCAAAGAGTACGACCAGGACTTCACCCTGGAAGAGTACCTGGCCTTCCTGGACCGGGTCTGGCGGGAGGTCTACCGGGTGCTGGTGCCAGGAGGACGGGCCTGCGTCAACGTGGCCAACCTGGGCCGCAAGCCCTACATCCCCCTCAACGCCTTCATCGCCCAGGGGATGATGGCCGTGGGTTTCCTCATGCGGGGGGAGATCATCTGGAACAAGGCCGGGAGCGCCAGCCCGTCCACCGCCTGGGGCAGCTGGATGTCCCCGGCCAACCCCACTCTGCGGGACGTGCACGAGTACATCCTGGTCTTCTCCAAGCAGCGCTTCGGCCGCAGCAAGCGACGGCCCCGCGCCGCTGATTCCCCAGCCCCTCTCCCGGAGCGGACCAGCACCATCAGCCGGGACGAGTTCCTGGAGTTCACCAAGAGCGTCTGGACCTTCCCGCCGGAGCCGGCCCGGAAGGTGGGCCACCCGGCGCCCTTCCCAGTGGAGCTGCCCCGGCGGCTGATCCAGCTCTACACCTTCCAGGGGGAGGTGGTGCTGGACCCGTTCATGGGCAGCGGGCAGACGGCCCTGGCTGCCCGGCGCACGGATCGGCGCTTCGTGGGCTACGAGATCGACCCGGATTATGTCGAGCTGGCCCAGAGCCGCCTCCGAGCAGATCGAAGCCAGAGCGAGGGCTGATCCAGGGCCCATGCCGGACGGATCCGGGAGAATGGTAGCCAGGCCCACTAGGCGAAACCGGCCCCATTCTGTTATACTGGCTTCAGCTATTGCACCCCAGGCGCTTGAGCCTGGACGTCCCATCCCTCAGGAGGAACGGCGTGAATTCCAGCTGGACACGGAACGCTTTTGTCTATCTGTTGATCATTGTGGCCGCCGCGGCCCTTTTCTTCAACGTCTACGGCCCCCGGGAGTCGCCCCAGAGCAGGACCATCAGCCAGGTGGCTCAGGACCTGAAGGACGGCCGGGTGGAGCAGATCAGCGTGCGGGGCGAGGAGCTGCGGGTCCTGTTGAAGGACCAAGAGCAGCCCTACATCAGCCGCAAAGAGCCGGACATCCCCCTCACCGACACCCTGCGCGGGCTGGGCGTGAGCGAGAAAGAGCTGGCCCGCACCAAGATCGTCTACGAGCCCCCCAGCAACAGCAACAACTGGTTGACCCTGGTGGTCAACCTGCTACCCCTGCTCCTCATCGCGGGGCTTTTCCTCTTCCTCTTCCGCCAAGGGCAATCCGGCAGCAACCAGGCCCTCTCCTTCGGCAAGAGCCGGGCCCGCCTCTTCACCGGCGACACCCCCACGGTGACCTTCGACGACGTGGCCGGGGCCGAGGAGGCCAAGCAGGAGCTCCAGGAGGTGGTGGAGTTCCTCAAAGAACCCCAGAAGTTCGCCGCCCTGGGGGCCCGCATCCCCAAGGGCGTGCTCCTGGTGGGACCACCGGGAACGGGCAAGACCCTGATGGCCAAGGCCGTCTCCGGGGAGGCCGGCGTGCCCTTCTTCAGCATCTCCGGCTCCGAGTTCGTGGAGATGTTCGTGGGCGTGGGCGCCAGCCGGGTGCGAGACCTCTTCGAGCAGGCCAAGAAGAACTCCCCGTGCATCATCTTCATCGACGAGATCGACGCGGTGGGCCGTCACCGGGGTGCGGGCATGGGCGGCGGCAACGACGAGCGGGAGCAGACCCTGAACCAGATCCTGGTGGAGATGGACGGCTTCGACTCGGACACCAACGTGATCGTCATCGCCGCCACCAACCGGCCGGATATCCTGGACCCGGCCCTGCTGCGCCCGGGCCGCTTCGACCGCAAGGTGGTGGTGGATCGGCCGGACCGGCGGGGACGGGAGGCCATCCTCAAGGTGCACGCCCGAGGCAAGCCCCTGGCGCCGGACGTGGATCTGGGCGTGATCGCCCGACAGACCCCGGGCATGGTGGGCGCGGACCTCGAGAACCTGCTCAACGAGGCGGCCATCCTGGCGGCCCGGCGCAACAAGCGGGCCATCACCATGGACGAGCTGACCGAGTCCATCGAGCGGGTGATGGCCGGCCCCGCCCGGAAGAGCCGCATCCTGACCCCGGAGGAGCGCCGAGTGGTGGCCTACCACGAGGCAGGCCACGCGGTGGTCATGGCCCTGCTCCGCCACACCGACACGGTAGGCAAGATCAGCATCGTGAGCCGGGGCCAGGCCCTGGGCTATGTTATGCCCCTGCCCGAGGAGGACCGCACCCTGCACAGCCGGGCCGAGTTCGAGGACCAACTGGCCGGTCTGCTGGGTGGCCGGGTGGCCGAGGAGCTGACCTTCGACGAGATCACCACCGGCGCAGCCAACGACCTGGAGCGGGTCACCAAGCTGGCCAAGGCCATGGTCACCCGCTACGGCATGAGCGAGGTGGT
>WGCB01000267.1 GCA_015494005.1 Caldilineaceae bacterium | reverse complement strand
GCCCGTGCTGCCCTGGTGGCCCTGACCATCTTCAGCTTCCAGGGGAGCTGGAACGAGTTCATGACGCCGCTCATCGTAATCAGCACCAACAAGGATCTCTACACGCTGCCCCTGGGGCTGGCGTTTCTGCGCGGCGGCATCGGCATGAATCTGCAATGGAACGCCATTCTGGCCGGCTCCATCGTCACGACCCTGCCCATGGCCCTGATCTATATTTTCTTCCAGCGCTACTTTGTGGAGGGGATCAGCTACGCGGGGCTGAAGGGATAGCGGATCACTCGTCGGCCCAGAGCATCTCCATGTCCAGCTGGTGGAAGAACTGCTCCATGAAGGCGTGGCGCTCCTGGCCGATGGCGCGGGCCGTCTCGGTGTGCAGGGTCTCCGCCAGCCGGGCCAGCTTGTAGACGAACTCATGGACCGGGGTGTAGTCGACGCCATCCGGTTGCTGGCCGTCCGGCGGCACCTTGTGGACCGGCTGGGTCCACAGGCGATGGCCCCGGGCACCGGCGTAGGCGAAGGCCCGTCCCACCCCCATGGCGCCCATGGCGTCCAGCTTGTCCGCGTCGTAGAGGCACTTCGCCTCCAGGGTGCGGGGCTGGATGGAGGGATCCCGGTAGCGGTGGGCCTGGATGGCATGGACCACGTTCTCCACCTGTTTCTCGGGCATGCCCCGCTCGCTGAGGAAGGCCTGGGCGAACGCCGCGGCGGCCAGGTGGTGGGCCTGGCGCCCCTGGTGAGGGACCGGCACGTCGTGGAGCAGTGCAGCCGCCTCCACCACCTGTCGGTCCGCGCCCTCCGCGTGGGCCAGGAGATCCGCCAACCGGGTGACTCGCAGCACGTGGTCGAAGTCGTGGGCTGCGTCTCCTTGCTCGTAGAGCTGCCGGATCTCCTGGACGGTGTAGAGGGTCTGGACACGGGGCATCGAGCCGCCTCCTTGAAGGCTTTCTGGGTTTCCGGTCAAGGCGGGGGAAGGTGGAAAACGGTTTGGATGGTCGGCTGGAGCGACTGAGGGGGCCGTGGCGGAAGGGCGAGCCGCTGTTCCTGGATCAACGCAGCTGAGGCGCTGGTTGTTCCCCTGGGCTCTGGTGCTGCCGGCTGCCCCGGAGCCAGAGGAGCAGCCCGGGGATGCTGACCAGGTAGCCGATGAACTGCTGGAGCAGGCCCACGGCGAAGCCCAGGTCGTAGCCGGCGCCGATGAGCAGGAAGAGGCCGGCGAAGGAGGCCTGGCGCACACCCAGACCGCCTGGGGAGAGGGGAACGGCCAGGAGGGCGAAGACGATGATGGGGTTCAGGGCCAGCACCTCCAGCAGGGAGATCCGGCCCGGCTCCACGGCCTGGCTGATGAGCCAGATGTTGATGCTGGTCAGCACCACGATGGCGGCGCTGCTCAGGGCGGTGATGAGCAGGGCCCGGTAGCTGTGGCGGTAGGCGTTGAAGGCCCCGGCCAGCTTCTGCCAGATGGGGACGATGCGGCTGGACAGGGGCAGCCGGTCCAACACCCGCTCCACCAGCCGTTTCAGGCGGCGGCTCAGCAGGGCGGTGAGGAGCAGGAGGAGCAGCAGGGTGGCCCCGCTGCTGCCCAGGGCGGCGAAGCGCATGAAGAGCTGGGCCTCGTCCGAGAAGCGGGCGCCCCCGGGACGTCCAAAGAGGAACATGGCTGTGGAGGCCACCGCGGCGGCCAGCATGAAGACGGTGAGGCCGATGAAGCGGTCGATGAGCACGCTGGCCGCGGCGTCCGCCTTGCGGTGAGTGTCGCTGGCCAGGGCGTAGCCCCGCATCACATCCCCGCCCACCTGGGCTGGCAGGAAGTTGTTGAAGAACTCCGCCACCCACTGGTAGCTCAGGAGCCGGGGCACGGTGACCTGGGTGCCGGTGGCCCGCAGAAGCACCCCCCACTTCAGCCCGCTGATGGCCACCGCGGAGGCGTAGCAGAGCATGCCCCCGGCCAGGAGCAGTTTGTTGGCCGCGGTCACCTGCCGCCAGAGGGCAGCCGGGTCCTCCACGGTGCGGAAGAGCAGGGCCACCAGGCCGATGCCCACGGCGATCTTGATCAGGCCCATCAGGCGATTGCGCATAGTCCGCAACTCTCTCGACGGTAGGACGAAAAACCGGGCGGATCCCAGGCCGCCCGGCTCACAGGAGGATGGGGCTCACAGGTCCGTGGCCAGGGAAGTCCCGGAGTCGGCCAGGCCGGTCAGCCGCTCCTCTGGATGGACCTTCCCGGCGCCGTTCTCCTTGCCCCCGTTGACCTTCTCCCGCACTTCCCGCACGTTCTGCTTCTGGGTCCAGGCCATGTCCCAGACCACGTGCCGGTCCCGCTTGATGGCGAAGTCGTACCAGCCCAGGAGTCGGCTCCACCCCTCCAGCACGGCCAGAAGGAAGAGGACCCAGAGCAGGCGCACCACCCCCCAGAGTTCCTTGAGGGCCACCTTGATCACCCGCTGGTTCTGGATGCTGCTCACCGCGTAGCCGTATTTGTGCTTCAGGTAGAGGTGGCCGGCGTGGTTGCGCCGCCGCTGGCGCACGAAGTCCCCCAGGGTGGTGGGGCCGGTGTTGTAGACGATGGCGTCCGGCGCGTACTTCACGCTCATGCCCCGCCGCACCACCAGGGCCTCCACGAAGGCCTCGTCCATGGCCACGTCCGGCGGGATCTGGTCGAAGACTTTGCGGAAGGCGATCATCTCGCCCAGGCGGGGGATCTCCAGGCAGAGCTCGTGCTCCATGCGCAGGCGCAGGTGGCTGAGCAGCCCCACGATGTGCTCCGGGGTGTTGACGGCCACCTTCTGGGCCCCCACCATGCCCACGGTGGGGTCCTCGAACATGCGCACCAGGTGCTCCACCGCGTACTCGTCGGGCAGGGTGTCCCCGCTCTCCAGGACGCAGATCTGGCACTGGGTCTGGGCCAGGAAGAGGTTCACCGCGCTGGTCTTCCCCTCCCGGCGCTCCTGCTCGATGAGCTTGATTCGGGGATCCTTGGCCATGAACTCCTTGACGATGGGCACGGTGCGGTCCGTGCAAGCGCTGGCCACCACGATGATCTCCACGATCTCCACCTTGTGCAGGTGTTGATCCAGCAGGGCCTGGAGCAGGGCGCCGATGTTCTCTTCCTCGTTGTAGGCGGTGATGCCCACGCTGCAGCGGATCTTCTCAGGCGATTCCGGCTCCGGCGTGGCTGATGACGGCACAGTCGATGCAGCCATGATGCACTCTCTCCTCCCTGTGATGCTCCCCTGTGTCGATGCGGCCTGTCAAGGGCGGCCTCGATCTGCCGCCAGGTCTGCCCCGGGGGGCTACCCGGTGACCAGCTCGGCCACGGTGACGCCGTCGCCCCCTTCGCCCAGCTCCCCTGGACGGAAGCGGCTGACCAGCGGGTGCCGGCGCAGGGTCTCCCGCACCGCGTCCCGCATGGCGCCCGTGCCCTTGCCGTGGATGATGCGCACCCAGGGCAGCTGGCCCAGGTAGGCCTGGTCCAGGTAGCTCTCCAGGCGGGCCAGGCCGCTCTCCACCCGCTCGCCCCGCAGATCCAGCTCCATGCCCGGCTCCTGGCCCCGGCGGGCGCTGGCCGCGGTCACTGTCACCCCGGCTGCGTCCGAGGGCACAGTCTGCAGCTGGGACGCCTTCTGGCGCAGTTCCAGCCGCTTCAGGGGCAGTTTCAGGCGGAAGTTGCCCAGCTGGACCTCGGCCTCCTGGCTGCGCTCGTGGATGGCCTGGACCTCGCCGCTGGCGTGGAGGCTGGGCACCCAGACCCGGTCCCCCACCTGGATGGGGCCGGTGGGCCGATCCAGGACCGGCTCCACCACGGTGTCCACGTCCTCATCCACCGCCTCTGTCCGGCGGGCCAGGGTCTCCTGGGCTTGGGCCAGGAACTGCTCGTGGACCTCCTGGCTGGCCAGGCGGCCCCGGGCCATGTGACGGCGGAACTGCTCCACCTCCCGGCGGATCTCCGCCAGCTCGGCCTGCATGGTGGCCCGGGTCTCGGCGATGACCTCTCGCCGGGCCTCCTCGATGTGGGCCAGCTGGTAGCGCAGGTCCGCCTCCAGGGCCTGGGCCTGGCGCTCCCGCTCCTGGAGCCGCTGCTGGATGCGCTCCGTCTCCTGCTGGATGCGGCGGATGTCGTCCAGGAGGGCGTCTACCTCCAGGGCTTCCGGGCGGACGATGCTCTCGGCCTTGTCCACGATGGTGGGGTTGAGCCCCAGGCGGCGGGCGATGGTCAGGGCGTTGGAGCGGCCGGGCAGACCGATGCTCAGCTTGTAGGTGGGGCTGAGGGTCTCCACGTCGAACTCCACCGAGGCGTTGCGCACCCCGGGGGTGTTGTGGGCGTAGAGCTTCAGGTCGCTGTAGTGGGTGGTGGCCAGGGTGGTGATGCCCCGGTCCCGCAGGTTCTCCAGCAGGGCCATGGCCAGGGCGGAGCCCTCCTCGGGGTCCGTGCCCGCGCCCAGCTCGTCCAGCAGCACCAGGCTGTGAGGGTCCGCCTCCTCCAGGATCTGGATGATGTTGGTCATGTGGCTGCTGAAGGTGCTCAGGTTCTGCTCGATGCTCTGCTCGTCGCCGATGTCCGCGTAGACGCCGCTGAAGACGGAGAGGCGGCTGCCGCTCCCCGCGGGGATCATCAGGCCGGACTGGGCCATGAGGGTGAGCAGGCCCACGGTCTTCAGGGCCACGGTCTTGCCCCCAGTGTTGGGCCCGGTGATCACCAGGATGTAGGCGTCGTCCAGGTGGACGTCGATGGGCACCACCGTCCGGGGATCCAGGAGGGGATGCCGGGCCTGGGGCAGCTCGATGACCGAGCCGGGATGGGCCAGGGTCTTCTCCTCGTCCCCCGCCTCCTCCAGCTGGACGGACCGGGGGCGGAAGGGCAGCAGCTCTGGCGCGGTGGCCTCCAGGTGGAAGGCGTAGCGGGCCTTGGCGAAGGTGAAGTCCAGCAGGCTCAGGGCCTGGAGGTTGCGCCGCAGGTAGGGCGCCTCGTCCGCCACCAGCTCCCCCAGCTCCG
>WGCB01000266.1 GCA_015494005.1 Caldilineaceae bacterium | reverse complement strand
GTCCAGCACGATGGCGGTCAGCTTGTGGGCCTGCTCCAGTGCGGTGCTTGTCTTGAAGAGGATGCCGTGCTCGGCCCCCTTGCCCACGCCCACCATGATGGAGGTCGGCGTGGCCAGCCCCATGGCGCAGGGGCAGGCGATGACCAGGACGGCGATCAGGCGCAGCAGGGCGGGCACGAAGCCGGCCCCGGCGACCAGCCAGATGCCGAAGGTGCCGAAGGCGATGATGATCACCGCGGGCACGAAGTAGGCCGAGACCTGATCGGCCAGGCGCTGGATGGGGGCCTTGCTGCCCTGGGCCTGCTCCACCAGCTTGATGATCTGGGCCAGGGCCGTCTGCCGCCCCACCGCGGTGGCCTCGAACTTGAGGAGCCCCTGCTTGTTGAGGGTGGCGCCGATGACCTGATCCCCCGGCGCCTTCTCCACCGGCAGGCTCTCCCCGGTGAGCATGCTCTCGTCCACCGCGGAGTGGCCGTCGATGACCACGCCGTCCACGGGGATCTTCTCTCCTGGGCGGACGACCACCACATCCCCCACCTGCACCTCGTTGATGGGGATGTCCACCTCCTGGCCGTCCCGGACCACCCGGGCCGTCTTCGGCTGGAGCCCCATGAGCTTCTTGATGGCCTCGCTGGTCCGCCCCTTGGCCCGGGCCTCCAGCAGTTTGCCCAGGACGATCAGGGTGATGATCACCGCCGCCGTCTCGAAGTAGACCATGGTCCCCAGGGTGGTGATGCCCATGGCCATGGCGATGAGGACGGCCAGGCTGTAGAAGTAGGCCACGGAAGTGCCCATGGCCACCAGCACGTCCATGTTGGCGCTGCCGTTGCGCAGGGCTTTGTAGGCGCCGGTGTAGTAGTCCCAGCCCACGTAGAACTGGACCGGTGTGGCCAGGGCCAGGAAGAGCCAGTTCATCCAGGGGGCATGGGCCCATTCACCCAGCAGGCCCAGGTCCCGCCCCATGCTCAGCAGCAGGAGGGGCAGGGAGAAGATCGCCCCCACGATGAAGCGCCGCCACTGGTGGCGGATCTCCCCTTCCCGGGCCGCGGCCTCGGCGTCCTCCAGATCTTCGCCCTCGGCGCTTTCCACCACGTCGTAGCCGGCTCGGCGCACCGCGGCCGCCAGCTCTGCGGTGCTCACCGCACCGGGCACGTAGGTGACCGTGGCCTTCTCGCTGGCGAAGTTGACCGCCGCATCCACCACGCCTTCCACTTTCTTGAGCGCCCGCTCCACCGTGTTGGCGCAGTTGGCGCAGGTCATCCCGGTGATGGGCAGCTCCACTGTGGCCGTGGGGATCTGGTAGCCGGCCCGCTCCACCCGGGCCAGGACCTCCCGCAGCACCTCGTCGGGCTTCTTGACCGCGGGATCATATTCGAACGTCAGCTTCTCGCTGGCGAAATTGACCGAGGCGTCCGCTACGCCCTCTGCTTTCTTGCTGTTGCGCTCCACCGAGGCCACGCAGTTGGCGCAGGTCATCCCCAGCACGGGGACGGTCAATTGGCGTACTTCAGCCATGTTGTCCTCCAGACAGAAATCAAAGTGCACATGGTAAGTGCATCCAGGCACAGCGCCTGTGGACGAGGCGGAAGGGCAGGCAGGATCCCGAGCTGGTCAACCTGTCCTCGTTGACGCCCCTCCCTCGTCCACAGGGCTGTGCCGCATATCGTGGCCGGATCAGGCGCTCTGGGCCTGGGCCGGGTTCTCCACCGGGTAGCCGATCTCCTCCAGCAGGGCCTCCACCTTGGGCAGCAGGTCCAGGCTCTCCACCTCCACCATGACGGCTTTGGTCTGCTCGTTGGCCTGGACGTTCTTGACCCCGGGGAGTTCCTTGAGCTCCCGCTCGATGGTCATCACGCAGTGGCCGCAGGAAATGTTGGGCACGGAATAGGTCTTGACTGGCATGGGAAACCTCCTGGTCTGTTGAATCTGGGTGAATTGAATCGGAGTAGGTTGAAATTGGGCAGCTTGGATTCGCTGCGCAGGCACGGATTGCTCATGAAAGCGCTTGGAACAATGGCTGGTCTCGGGCTGGACGCTCAGAGCTTGCCCGTAGCCCGGAAGACGTCCACGATCTCGTCGATGACCCGCTCCCGCTCCTGGATGTCCTCGCTGCGCAGGGCCGTGGTGACGCAGGTGTTCAGGTGGTTCTCCAGGATGAGGGCGTTGACCCGCTCCAGGGCCTGCTGCACCGCCTTGATCTGCTTCATGATGTCGATGCAGTAGGCGTCCTCCTCCACCATACGCTGGATGCCCCGCACGTGTCCTTCCACGCTCTTGAGCCGGTTACGGATCTCTGCTTTTCTGGTCTCGTCCACTTTGTTTTGGTCCGCGTGCTTGTCTGTGTGCTTGTCTGTGTGCTTGTCTGCAATGCGTTCGATTGTCGCCAATGTGAATGTGCTCCCTGTTCTCCATTCCTTCGCTGGCCCCACCCCCTGGGGGAGGGGGGTACGCAGGGCATTGTACTCGACCTGCCCAGGGCTGTCAAGTAAGCGCGCGTACGATCCGGGATCCGGTCGGATGCCGGCTCTGTTGGGTGGGGCGGTGA
>WGCB01000265.1 GCA_015494005.1 Caldilineaceae bacterium | reverse complement strand
TGACGATCTGGCTGCCTCCCAGGGTGATCCCCCGCAGATCCCCAGGCTCCACCAGGATGTCCGCCACGGGCTCGCCCCCCTCTTCCCGCCGGTTCTTCAGGCGGATGGAGGCCCCCATCTCGGCCAGGGCGTCCACGATGCCGGTGCGGGTGGGGTTCACCCCCACGCCGGTGATGGTGACCCGGCTGCCGGGCACGGTGGCCCCGGCCACCAGCAGGAAGGCCGCGGAGGAGATGTCCCCGGGCACGGTGATCTCCAGGGGCTGGAGGGGCTCCGTGGGCCGCTCGATGTGAATGGTGTGGCCCCAGCGGGTGACGGGCGCGCCCATGGCCCCCAGCATGCGCTCCGTGTGGTCCCGGGCTGGCCCTGGCTCCCGGATGATGGTGAGGCCGTGGGCGTAGAGCCCGGCCAGGAGGAGGCAGCTCTTCACCTGGGCGCTGGCCATGGGCATGAGGTACTCGAAGCCCCGCAGGTTCGGCACTGGGCCGATGGCCAGGGGAGCGAAGCGGCCACCCTCCCGGCCCAGGATGTGGGCGCCCATGTAGCGCAGGGGCTTGAGGATGCGGTCCATGGGGCGGCGACGGAGCTGGGCCGTGCCGGTGAGCACGCTGGTGAAGCCCTGGCCCGCCAGCAGGCCGGTGAGCAGGCGGATGGTGGTGCCGGAATTGCCGCAGTCCAGCACGTCCTCCGGCTCCTGCAGGCCGTCCAGCCCCCGGCCGTGGACCACCAGGTGGGTGGGGCTGCGTTCCTCGATGCGCACGCCCAGCCCGCGCATGACCGCCACGGTGGATCGGCAGTCGCCCCCATCCAGAAAGCCGTGGATGGTGCTGCGCCCCTCCGCGATGCTGGCGAACATCACCGCCCGGTGGCTGATGGACTTGTCCCCGGGTACGTGGCACTGGCCCACCAGGGGCTCGCCGGGGCGGATGATCAGGCGGTCGGCCACAGGGGCATCGGTTGCGCCTGGCTCGGCCATGGGCTCAGTCATGGGCTCGGTCCCGGGATCGGTCATGGCGTCACTTCTTCTTCCAGTTGGCTCGCAGGGTGCGGGAGTGGGCCAGCTTGGCGGCCAGGGCTTCCTCGTTCCCGTCGGCCAGGAGCTGCCGGAGCTCTCCCAGCTGGCCACAGAAACTGTCCAGCTGATCCAGCACCGCGCTGCGGTTGGTCATGAGGATGTCCAGGAACATGCGGGTGTCGCTGGCCGCCACCCGGCTGGTGTCTCGGAAGCCGCCGGCCGCCAGCTCCCAGACCAGGGAATCCTGCTCGCCCAGCCGGTCCACCGCGTGGATCAGGCCGCTGGCCAGGAGGAAGGGCAGGTGGCTGATGCTGGCCACCAGCCGGTCATGGCGCTGGGGCTCCAGGAAGACAGGCCGGGCCCCCAGGGCCTCCACCAGCTCCTGGGCCAGGGCCAGGGCCTCCGGGCTGGTGCGCTCCAGGGGGGAGAGGATCCAGGTGGCGCCCCGGTAGAGGTTGGGCTCGGCCGCGGCGAACCCGGCCTGCTCCTTGCCCGCCATGGGGTGCCCGCCCACGGGCTGGATGCCCTGGGGCAGCCGCTCCATGGCCGCGCAGATGTCCGACTTGGTGCTGCCCATGTCCATGACCAGGGTGCCGGGCCAGAGGAGGGGCCCCACCTCGCCCAGCAGGTCCACGATGGTGCGCACCGGGGTGGCCAGGACGACGATGTCCGCGCCGGCCACGCCCGTGTGCAGATCCGTGGTGGCCTGGTCCACCGCATGGGTGAAGAAGGCTCGCAGGGCGGTCTCGGCCCGCCGGGCCACCCCCCGCACCTCCCGGCAGAGCCCGCCCTGGACCAGGTCCATGCAGAGGCTGGCCCCCATGAGGCCCAGGCCGATGACGGTGACGCGGCAGTCGGATAGGCGCTTGGACATGGCGGATCTACCGTGGCTGGCGGCTAGGCGAGCAGGGGGCCATCAGAGGGTGCGTCCCACGGCCTGGGCGATGACCCGCAGCTCGTCCATGAGCTTGGCAAAGCGGTCGATGGTCAGGCTCTGGGCCCCGTCGCTCCAGGCCTTGGCCGGGTCTGGATGCACCTCGATCATCAGGCCATCCGCGCCGGCGGCCACCGCGGCCTTGGCCACCGGCCCCACCAGGGACCACTTGCCGGTGCCGTGGGCCGGGTCCGCGATGACGGGCAGGTGGGAGAGCTCCTGCAGGAGGGGGATGGCGTTGATGTCGAAGGTGTTGCGGGTGGCCGGCTCGAAGGTGCGGATGCCCCGCTCGCAGACCATCACCTGCATGTTGCCCTGGCTCAGGACGTACTCCGCGGACATGAGCAGCTCCTGAATGGTACCACTGAGCCCACGTTTCAAGAAAACCGGCTTTTCCTGCTTGCCCAGGGCCTTGAGCAGGGAGTAGTTCTGCATGTTCCGGGCCCCCACCTGGAAGATGTCCGTGTACTCGCCGATGAGGGCCACGTCGTCCGGGCTCATCACCTCGGTGATGATGGGCAGGCCAGTGGCCTCCCGGGCCTCGGCCAGGTAGCGCAGGCCCTCCTCGCCCAGGCCCTGGAAACTGTAGGGGCTGGTCCGGGGCTTGAAGGCGCCGCCCCGGAGGATGTGGGCCCCGGCCTCCTTGACCGCGTGGGCCGTCTCCAGGATCTGCTCCCGGCTCTCCACGCTGCAGGGGCCGGCCATCACCACCAGCTGCTCCCCGCCAATGGGCACCCCGTTCACCTGGATGACCGTGTCCTCCTGAGCGAAGTCCCGGCTGGCTACTTTGAAGGGCTGCATGACCCGGACCGTCTTCTCCACCCCCTCCATGACCTCGAAGGTGTCCCGGTTGAGGAGGTAGTCGTCCGCGCCAATGATGCCGATGATGGTGCGGGCCTCCCCCCGGCTCAGGTGGATCTTGTAGCCCAGATCCTCGATGCGCTTCACCACGGCCTCGATCTGCTGAGGCGTGGCGTGCTGTTTCATGACCACAATCATGGCGAATTCCCCTTTCTGCTCTCAGGTTCCAGCCCGGCCGCAAGGCCGACGGGTGGCGTCACCCCAGGACCACGGCCTGGGGGCGCTCCTCCGCCAGGGGCGTAGGCGAGGCGATGGTGCGGTCCACGGCCTGGGCCACCCGGCGCAGCTCCTCCATGAGATCCGCGAAGCGCTGGGGTTTCAGGCTCTGGGCGCCGTCGCTCAGGGCCGCGTCCGGGTCCGGGTGCACCTCGATCATGAGAGCGTCCGCGCCGGCGGCCACCGCGGCCTTGGCCATGGGGCCCACCAGCTCCCACTTGCCCGTGCCATGGGAGGGATCCGCCACCACGGGCAGATGGCTCAACTGCTGGAGAACGGGCACTGCGTTCAGGTCGAAGGTGTTGCGGGTGGCCGTCTCGTAGGTGCGGATGCCCCGCTCGCAGAGGAGCACGTTGTAGTTGCCGTTGCTCATGATGTACTCCGCGCACATGAGCAGCTCCTTGATGGAGCCGCTGATGCCCCGCTTGAGCATGACAGGCTTCTGGAGCTTGCCCACCGCGTGGAGCAGGCCGTAGTTCTGCATGTTCCGAGCGCCGATCTGGAGGATGTCCGCGTACTCGGCCACCAGGGGCACGGTGTCCACGGTCATCACTTCGGTGATGATGGGCAGGCCGGTGACCTCCCGGGCCTCGGCCAGATACTCCAGCCCCCGCAGGCCCAGGCCCTGGAAGCTGTAGGGGCTGGTCCGGGGCTTGAAGGCGCCGCCCCGCAGGATCCGAGCCCCGGCCTCCTTGACGGCGATGGCTGTCTCGACGATCTGCTGACGGCTCTCCACGCTGCAGGGCCCGGCCATCACCACCACCTCCGGCCCGCCGATGGTCACGCCATGCACCTCGATGACCGTGTCCGCGGGGTGGGTGGTGCGGCCAGCCAGCTTGTAGGGCTCCTCGATACGCACGGTCTTCTGGACACCGGCCATGGCGTCGAACACCTCCCGGGTGATGTTGGTCAGATCCCCGACCAGGGCGATGACGGTGTGGGTCTCTCCGTAGATGGGGTGGGTGGAGACGCCCAGCTCCTCGGCTTTGCGCAGGACGGCGGCGATCTCCGCTGTGGTGGCTTCGGGTTTCATGACGACGATCATGATGGCTTTTCCTCCTGGTGGCTTGGTGATGCAAGGTGCAAGATTGACAATGTAGGCAAGGCTAACATGCAGGATCGAAGGTTGGGGGTGATGGCGATTGGGTGATCCGTTGGCTGGTTGATTCGGAGATCTCTCCCGGTTCCGGCTTCCACCTCCTAGATCTGCAACAGGGCGGTCTGGGCGGTGACCTCGTCCCCGGGCGGGGCGGCGGGCGGGTAGCTGCCCAGCAGCTTCACGAAGGCGGCCCGGTTCAGAAGCCCCAGCAGGGC
>WGCB01000264.1 GCA_015494005.1 Caldilineaceae bacterium | reverse complement strand
TCCGCGCCGGCGGCGATGCTCGCCTGGACCGTGGGCTCCGGGGCCAAGCCGAAGGGCTGGGTGTCCAGCAGGGTGCCGCTGCCCAGGTCGTCGATGACCAGGGGGCGGCTGCCGTCTTCCAGGACGAACTCCCGGGCCACCTCCACCAGGTCGTGGAGGCTGGGCATGGTCACGAAACCCAGCTGGCGGAAGTTGCTGGCATGCACCCGCATGAGGGCCGCGGTCTGGGGGCCCAGGGCTCGCTCGAAATCGTAGCGATGGGTGCGGTTGGTGGTGCCCACCTCCACCAGGCGAGCGCCGCTCTGGCGCAGCACGTCGGGGATGCGGAAGCCGCCGCCGATCTCCACCAGCTGCCCCCGGCTGATGATCACCTCCCGCCCCTGGCAGAAGGCGGCCAGGACCAGCATCACCGCGCTGGCGTTGTTGTTGACCACCAGGGCGTCCTCCGCGCCGGTGAGTTCCCGGAGGAGGGCTCGGGCGTGGTTGTAGCGGTTGCCCCGGCGCCCCTCGGCCAGGTCGTACTCCAGGTTCGTATAGCCCTGGGTCAGGCGGAAGATGGCCTCCCGGGCAGCAGGGCTCAGGGGGGCTCGGCCCAGGTTGGTGTGGATGATAACCCCGGTGGCGTTGATGACCGGCATCAGGGTGGGCGCGGCCATGACCTCGGTTCGCTCCTGGATCCGGGCCGGCCAGCGAGTGAGCTCCGGCGCTTTTCCCCCAGCCTGGATGGCCTCTCGGGCCTCGTCCAGCAGGGAGCGCACGGCTTGGAGCACCAGATCCGGACCATAGCGGTCCACCAGCGGGGTCACCTCTGGCAGGCGGAGGAGGCTGTCCACTGCGGGCAGCTTGCGAAACTCCTGGGCGCCGCGCTCTGGGTCGCTGGTTCTTGGGTTCTGCACATCCATCCCTCTGTCCTCCCGTGGTTGGTTTTCCCGATTGTATCACGGCCAGCGCCTGGACTTCCAGCCCGGTTGCTGGATGGGGAGAAGAGGGGGCCTTGGGAGCCATTCGGGCCCGGGGTGCGCGTCCTCCAATGCGCGTCGGCGATGGGCATCCCGGACACCAATGCAGAACTCCCCGGCAACATCCACCGGGGAGTTTTCTGAGCCATGGGAGTGGGCGGAAAGGGACTCGAACCCCTGACCTCTTCCTTGTAAGGGAAGCGCTCTAACCAGCTGAGCTACCCGCCCGACTTTCGATTGTCCATTCAACTATACTGTTCGATGGGAAAAATGTCAAAGCGGATCGCTTTTTTGCTTTTTTCGTGCCCGGTTGATGACCGGTTCCGTCACAGCTCCTCCTTGGATATGCCATTGCCAGGGGTATCGGCCATCTGCCCTTCCACGCGCTCTCCGTCCTGGCGGAAATGGATGTCGTGGCACCGATCTCGTCCGTTTTCACCGGCGCTGCCGTTGACGGCCCCGTTGCTGGCCTGGCTGGTATGCCGGTTGCCATCCAGGTTGAAGAAGTCCACGGCGAGCCGCAGCTCGTGGGCCGTGCGGGCGAGCTGATCCACGGCCACGGCGATGGCCTCCATCTGCTGGCTCACCTCCTGGGCTGCCTGGGAGAGCTCCGCGGCGGCTGTCTGGCTCCCATTCGCGGCGGGGTGGTCCTCGGCTGCACGGACGCTCTCCAGCGTGTTTTCCAGGCGGCTGGCCTTCCGCACCAGCCTCTCCATGGCTTCCCCGGACTCGGCCACGGCCATGTCCAGCTTCTGGCTGGCCTCGTCCATCTCCTCCGCGCTGTAGTGGATGTGGGCCCCCAGGCTGCGCAGGTTGGTGACCATCTTGCGCCCGGTCACGCCCAGGACATCTTTGGCGGAGAGGGGGATGATCTCCACCATCAGGTCGCCATCGGCGATGGCAGTCAGAGCGTCGGCCATGCGCTGCTGGTAGCAGACCATCTGATCGAAGGCCGCGCCCACCGCCTCCAGGGCCTCGTTGATCTGGTTGAAGGCCCGGGCCATGGTGCCCATCTCATCCTGGGTCTCCACGTCCACATGCTTGGTCTCCACGCGGAAGGAGGGGGAGAGGTCGCCCAGGGAGAGTGCCTGGAGGCTCTGCACCAGCCGGGGTAGGCTCTTCTCGGAGAGCTCCGTGGAGGCGTCCACCACTTGACCGATGGCCACGGTCATCATGCGGCTGAGGATGAAGGCCAGGAGCATCCCGATCACCGCGCTCAGGCCGCCCACCGCCATGATGGTGCGGGCTGTGGAGGCGATGCTCGCATACATGGCCTGGCGGGTAGCCTGCCGGCTGGCCAACGCGTGGTCGTACAACTGGCCCGACAAGCTCCCCAGTTCCTGGAGGGCCGTCTGGTATCCCTCTACGTCCCCCGCCAGGAAAGTCCCCTGGAAATCGGCCAAGGCCCGCTCGGTGGCCTCCAACAGCTCCTGTCCCTGGGCGGCTGTTTCCACTCCGCGCATACCGACCAGGTTCTGGCGGATGAGTTCCACCTGCTTTTCCACCCGGGCCTCCAGAGACGCCCGGGCGTCCGGATCCTTGATGGCGGCCATCTCCTCGACCAGGAGCCGGACGGCGCTGACCGCGTTCTGGTTGCGCAGGCTGAGCTCCGCCACCTGGACTTCCTCGTCCAGGAGCTTGCTCACCTGGGTGTGGACCTCATCCTGGGACAGGAGGGCGATGACACTGACGATCACGGTCAGGCAGATCATGCTGAAGGCGGCGACGATGAACTTGCGTCCGATGGGGAGGTTGTTGTACCAGCGAATCATGGTGCGCTCCATCTGTGATGAGGGGAAGTGTCCCCAATAGCACGATTTTCTTGGTGCTATCTCGATTCTATCAGCAGAGAAGCGATGCCCCCATAGGACACCTGGGCCCCGGTCTATCTGCGGATGTCAACAGTCCTTTCGGTACAGGCCTTCGTTGCCGGCATAGAAAAACGCCCCCTTTCACGGAAAAAGGGAGCGTGCAGGCCGCTACGGGAGTGGAAGTCTGGGGGTGATCAATCGAACAGCGCGTCTTCTTCGTCCTCGCCGTTCCCCTCCTTGCCCAGGAGCACAGGACGCCCCTGGCCGCCGCCCAGGTCCGGGCCCACGATCCCCTTGGCCTCCAGCTGCTCCATGATGCGGGCCGCCTTGGGATAGCCGATGCGCAGCTTGCGCTGGACCAGGCTGGTGCTGCAGGTCTTCAGCCCGCGGATCACGTCGATGGCTTCCTCCAGCAGCTCGTCCTCGTCGTCCATCCGGTCCAGCAGACCGATCCAGGGAGCCACGGTCAGCTTGGGCGCGGACGGGTTCTCTTCCTGGGCCCGCTCCTTCCAGAACTGGACCACCCGGCGGATCTCCTCGTCGGAGACGAAGCAGCCCTGGACCCGATGCAGCTTGGCCGCGTCCGGCCGCATGAAGAGCATGTCCCCCTGGCCCAGGAGCTTCTCCGCGCCCGGGCTGTCCAGGATCACCCGGCTGTCGATCTGGCTGGTCACCGCGAAGGCGATGCGGGTGGGGAAGTTGGCCTTGATCAACCCGGTGACCACGTCGGTGCTGGGCCGCTGGGTGGCCAGGACCAGGTGGATGCCCGTGGCTCGGGCCATCTGGGCCAGGCGGCAGATCTGCCGCTCGATCTCCTCCGGCGCGGTCATCATCAGGTCTGCCAGCTCGTCCACGATGAGGACGATGTAGGGCAGGGGCTCCAGGTCCTTGCGCCGCCGGGCCTTGGCGTTGTAGCTGGTGATGTCCCGCACCTTCAGCTCCCGGAAGAGCTGGTAGCGGTCGTCCATCTGGAGCAGGAGCCAGGTCAGCGCGCCCACCACCTGGTCCACGTCGGTGATCACCTTGCCCAGCAGGTGGGGGATGCCGTTGTAGCCGGGCAGTTCCACCATCTTCGGGTCCACCATGATGAAGCGCAGGCTCTCCGGCCCGTGGTGCATGAGCAGGCTGACGATCATGGCGTTCAGGCTGACCGACTTGCCCGAGCCCGTGGCCCCGGCGATGAGCATGTGGGGCGCCTTGGTCAGGTCCGTGATCACCGGCCCACCGGAGGTGTCCCGGCCCAGAGCCAGGGGCAGGGCCCCGCCCCGTTTGCGGATCTCCGGCCCCTCCAGGATGCCCCGCAGGCTGACCAGGGATTTGTCCCGGTTGGGGACCTCCACCCCCACGAAGGGACGGCCAGGCACCGGGGCTTCGATGCGCACGGCCGGCGCAGCCAGGGCCAGGGCCAGGTCGTCGGCCAGGTTCACGATGCGGTTCACCCGCACCTTGCGCCGCTGGCCACCCCGCTCGATGTAGAGGGGCTGCAGGCCGAACTGGGTCACCGTGGGGCCGCTCTCCACGCTGACCACCTCCACCGGCACGTTGAAATCCGCCAAGGTCTGCTTGATGACCTGGGCCATGAACTCCGTGTCCGCGCTGCCGTACTGGCCTCCGTCCGGGTTGAGGAGATCCAGGGGCGGCAGCGCCTTCGGGGCGCGCAGGGGCTTGAACTTGCCCGCGCTGGCCTTGCTCGGCTGCTTTTTCCGCCCCTTGGGTGGCGGGGAAGGGGCGGCCTCGGCCTCCTGGACCGGGCTTTCCCTGCCCTTGCTCTTCCTCTTGGACCGAGCCGCTGGCTTGGACGGCGCGACGGCCGGCGCTTCCTCCAGGGCCAGCTCCGGCACAGGGTCCCCGGGCTGGGGCAAGAAGCGCTCCTGGATGAGCTGGCCCAGCTGAGCTAGACTGCCCAGGGTGCGGCGCAGCCCGGGGATGGTGCGGGCCAGGTAGGGGTAGGTGTAGATGAGCGGGGTGTGGCGGAAGAGCAGGTAGCCACCGATCAGGGCGACCAGCGCCAGGAGGGCCACGCCCGGCCATTTGCCCAGGCTGTCCAGGAGCAGGTTGCCCACGCCCCAGCCCACCAGGCCGCTGCTGCCGCCCTGAGGCCAGGCCCAGTCCGGCGCGGTGTGCTTCAAGGCGAAGGTCAGCCCGGCCGCGGCCACCAGCAGGAGCTCTCCGCCCACCAGGGCCTCCGGGTTCCAGTAGCCGGCCCGCCGCCCCAGGATGACCACCAGCCCGGTCAGCAGCAGGCCCACGGCCAGGAAGGGCGCGGTCCAGCCGGTCAGCCGGTAGACCAGGCTCTGCTCCCCTTGGGCCAGGAGGGTCAAGGTCAGGTAGCCGCCCAGGACCAGGATCAGCCCGCCCAGGGCTTCCTGGCTCAGGTTCTCGCTCAGCGCCTGGCCCAGGCGGCTCAGGTC
>WGCB01000263.1 GCA_015494005.1 Caldilineaceae bacterium | reverse complement strand
GCCGGGGCGACGCCCGGGAAGCGGCTGCGACGGGCCGCCACCCAGCGGTAGAGCCCATCCCCCAGGGAGCGGAGCAGGGGCGCCCGGTAGATAGGCCGGAAGAACGGAAAGCCCAGCAGCGCGTCGAAGGCCACGGCGAAAGCCTCCGCGCCAGCCACCTGCTCCCCCGAAGGCAGGAGCGCCCAGGCCGACTGGTCGCACTGCTCCGGGGAAAGCCCAGCCGCCCGGCGGTAGGCCTCCAGCTGGCAGGGCACGATGAAAAGTCGGCGCCGACAGTCCAGCCGGCGTAGCCATTCGGCGATGGCCGTTCAGAAGCCTCAGGTGCCGTCGAAAAACAGGACGGTGGCATCCGGCGGCCAGAGCTGCTCCTCGGTCATGGGCTCCACTCCGGGGCGGGCAGGTCCAACGGAACGGGCGGTCCGTAGCACACAATGCCCGTCGCATCCAATGCCCGTAGTATACAATGAGGCTTGAGGTCAGGGGAAAAGCCGGGGAAGGCCGACGGAGCCGGAATTTTGGGAATTGGAAATTGAAAGTCGGCGTGCTATCTCAAACCGAAAGGAACACTCGCTATGCGAAAACACTGGTCTCTGCTGCTCTGTCTGCTCACCCTGGGGATGGCGGGCTGCGCCGGCCAGCCGCCGGACAACCTGGGCGTCCGGGACGGGCGGCTGGCTCCCTGCCCCGAGAGCCCCAACTGCGTCTCCAGCCAGGAGTCGGACGAGGTCCACGGCATGGAGCCCCTGGCCATCCCCCTGCCCCCGGAGCGGGCCCAGGAGCTGCTCCTGGAAGTGCTCCAGGAGATGCCCCGTGCCAAGATTGTCACCACCGAGCCGGGCTACGTCCGGGCCGAGTTCCGCTCCCGGATCTTCCGCTTCGTGGACGATGTGGAGTTCTACTTCGACAAAGAGGCTGGCCTGCTCCACTACCGCTCCGCCTCCCGCCTGGGCCGCTCGGACCTGGGGGTGAACCGGGATCGGATGGTGACCATCCTGGGGAAGCTGCTGGAGAAGATGGACGGGGAAAAGGCTGGGGAATGAGGATTCCAGGCTCCGTCACTTGACCAGGGCCTGGTCCAGGGCTTCCTGGAGGGTGCGCACGCCCATGGCCTGGATGCCGTCGGGCAGGTCGCTGCCCTTGCGGCGGCGCAGGGCGTTGCGGGGCACCAGGGCCCGGCGGAAGCCCAGCTTGGCCGCCTCCTGCAGGCGCCGGGGCAGCTGACCCACGCTGCGCAGCTCGCCGCTCAGCCCCACCTCCCCCAGGATGACCAGGTCCGCGGCCACAGGGATGTTGCGGTAGCTGCTGGCGATGGCCGTGGCGATGGCCAGGTCCGCGGCCGGCTCGTTCACCCGCAGCCCGCCGATGACGTTCACGAAGATGTCCTGCTCGCTCAGGCTGAAGCCCACCCGCTTGCTCAGCACCGCGGCGATGAGCAGCAGCCGGTTGAAGTCCACTCCATTGCCCGTGCGCCGGGGCTGGCTGAAGGCCGTGGGGCTGCTCAGGGCCTGGACCTCCACCAGCAGCGGCCGGCTCCCCTCCATGGGGACGGCGATGGCGCTGCCTGCGGCGTTGGGCAGTCGCTCCGCCAGGAAGAGCTCCGACGGGTTTTTCACCTCCACCATCCCCTGCTCCACCATCTCGAAGACACCCACCTCGTTGGTGCTGCCGAAGCGGTTCTTCACCGAGCGCAGCAGCCGGTAAGCGTGGAAGCGCTCCCCCTCCAGCTGGAGCACCGCGTCCACCATGTGCTCCAGGACCCGAGGCCCGGCGATCATGCCCTCCTTGGTCACGTGGCCGATGAGGAAAAGGGGGATGTTGCGCTGCTTCACCAGGCGCAGGAGGTGCGCCGTGCAGTCCCGCACCTGGGAGACGGTGCCGGCCGCGCTGGTGCTGCTCTCGCTGTGGATGGCCTGAACCGAATCCACGATGACCAGGGCGGGGTTCGTGGCCTGGATCTGTTCCAGGATGTTCTCCAGCACAGTGTCGGCCAGGACCAGGAGCCGCTCCGCCTGGATGCCCAGGCGGGCCGCCCGCCGCCCCACCTGGTGGGCGCTCTCCTCCGCGCTCACGTAGAGGACCTGGCCCACCCGGCTGGCCACGTCCGCGGCCATCTGCAGCAGCAGAGTGCTCTTGCCGATACCCGGATCGCCCCCCACTAGGATCCCCGCGCCAGGGACGATGCCCCCGCCCAGGACCCGGTTCAGCTCCTGGTTGCTCAGGGGGATGCGGGGAGCCTGGTCCCCGGCCACCTGGGTCAGCGGCAGGGGCTTGGGGACGTCCCCCAGGCGGGCCGCGCCGTTGCCCCGTCCCTTCCCGGACGCGGGCTGCACCACCGTCTCCTCCAGGGTGTTCCACTCGCCGCACTCAGGGCACTTGCCCATCCACTTCATCTGCACGCTGCCGCAGTTGCTGCAGACGTACCGGACCTTGGCCTTGGCCACGGGGATCTCCTTTT